>JBDTWT010000006.1:0-21004 GCA_040006555.1 Chloroflexota bacterium | reverse complement strand
GTTGTCGAGCGCGATCTTCAGCCCCTCGAGGATGTGCGCCCGCTCCTGCGCCCGCGCGAGGTCGAACTCCGTGCGGCGCCGGACGACCTCGCGCCGGTATGCGATGTAGTGCTCGAGCATCTTCTTGAGCCCGAGCGTCTGCGGCTGGCCGTCGACGAGCGCGAGGACGTTCGCGCTGAAGCTCGTCTGGAGGGCGGTGTGCTTGAAGAGCTGCTGCATCACCGTGTGCGGGCTGCCGTCGCGCTTGACCTCGACGACGATCCGCATGCCGTCTCTGTCGCTTTCGTCGCGAATGTCGCTGACGTCGGTGATCTTCTTGGTGCCCACGAGCTCCGCCATGCGCTCGATGAGGGTCGTCTTGTTCACCTGGTACGGCAGCTCGGTGACGACGACGCCCATGCGGCCGGCTCGGATCTCCTCGAACGTGACCTGCCCGCGGATGACGATCCGGCCTCGTCCGGTCGCGTACATGTGCCTGATGACGTCGACCCGCTCGCGCTCGCCGGACAGCGCGTTGCGCTGGTCCTCGAAGCGGAAGATCGTGCCGCCGGTGGGGAAGTCGGGGCCGGTGACGATCCCGCACAGGTCGTCGACCGTCATCTCGGGGTTGTCGATGAGCGCGGTGGTCGCCCGGCATACCTCGACCAGGTTGTGCGGCGGAATGTTCGTCGCCATCCCGACGGCGATGCCGCTCGAGCCGTTCACCAGCAGGTTCGGAAGCCTGGACGGCAGCACCGTTGGTTGGCGGAGCCGGCCGTCGTAGTTGTCGACGAAGTCGACCGTCTCCTTCTCGATGTCCGCGAGCATCTCGTCGGTGATCGCCGCCAGGCGCGCCTCGGTGTACCGCATGGCGGCCGGCGGATCCCCGTCGACTGATCCGAAGTTGCCCTGGCCGTCAACGAGCGGGTAGCGGAGGCTGAAGTCCTGCGCCATCCGCACGAGCGTCTCGTACAGGGCGAGGTCGCCGTGCGGGTGGTACTTCGCCATCGCCTCGCCGACCACGCCGGCGCATTTCCGGTACGCGGCGGTTGAGCGCAGCCCCATTTCGTGCATGGTGTAGAGAATTCGCCGATGCACCGGCTTCAGGCCGTCCCGCACGTCGGGCAGCGCCCGCGCGACGATCACGCTCATCGCGTAGTCGAGGTACGCGGTGCGCATCTCGTCCTCGATCTGGACGTTGCGCACGTTGCCGATCCGCTGCATCTCCATCGCCTACGCCGCTCCCGCGCCGGCTGTCGCGTTCGTCGTCTGTGTCGTCATTCGCCGCCGACCCCTGCAGCCACGCCATATTGTTCCTTCAGCGCGGCCTTCTGCCTGGGCGATGCCCCCAGGTACCGACCACGGCCCTCGGCGACGAGCCGTCCATCGGCTGCCCGGACCTCGCCCGTCACCTCGTAGATCCGCCGGCGGCGCTCCATGACGCGGCCGACCGCCGTGAGCTCCTCGCCCGGCGCGGCGGGGGAGCGGTAGCGGACCGACATCTCGGCCGTCACCGCCCACGAGTCGAAGCTCGATGGCGCCCAGGCCATCACCTCGTCCAGCAGCGTGGCGATGATCCCGCCGTGGAGCTTGTCGCTCCACCCGACGTGGTTGTCGTCGGCGATCCACGTCGTGCGCGCCATCCCGTCGCCGATCTCGATCTTGAGCCGCATGCCGATCGGGTTGTCGCGGCCGCACGCGAAGCAGTTGTGGTCGGCGAACGCGTAGCGGCGACCGTCCTCGGCAACGACCGTCTCGCTGTCGCCGAGGTTGCCGGTCCCGGCTCCCGCATCGCGCTCCGCGGTTACCAGGGCCCCGCCTCCTCCTCGGCCTCGTAGTCGGCCGCGCCCCATTCGTCGTCGCCCGAGCGACGCAGGCACTGGTCCGCGATGGCCAGCGCGAACGCGTGGCTCACCGCGTACGAGTCGCGAAGCATGTTCACCGCCTCGCGGCGGTCGCCGACGCCGTTCGCCTCGAGCAGCGCGCACCACTCGTCCAGGCTGCGCCCGGTCTTCTGGCTCACCTGCCGAATGTCGGCTGCGTGTCGGGATGGCATCGGTCTATTGCCCTCTCGTTCGTCGCATCAGATGTCGAGGTTGCGCACCTTGCGCGCCTCGCCGCGAATGAAGTCGCGCCGCGGCTCGACCTTCTCGCCCATGAGCCTGCTGAAGATGTCGTCGGTGCTGGCCTCGGCACCCTCCTGGATCTCGACCCGGAGGAGCGTGCGGGTGTCGGGGTTCATGGTCGTTTCCCACAGCTGGTCGGCGTTCATCTCGCCGAGCCCCTTGAAGCGCTGCACGGTGACGTTCTTCGTCTTGCCGTCGCGGGAGAGCTCCTTCACCGCCAGGTCGCGCTCCTTGTCGGTGCTCGCGTAGCGCGTCACCTTGCCGGTGCTCACCCGGAAGAGCGGGGGCTGGCAGAGGTAGAGGTACCCCTCGTCGATCACCTGTGGCATGTGCCGGTAGAAGAAGGTGAGCAGGAGGGTCGTGATGTGCGCCCCGTCCACGTCCGCGTCCGAGAGCAGGCAGATCCGGTGATACCGGAGCTTGCTGATGTCGAACGTCTCGCCGATGCCGGCGCCGAGCGCGATGACGAGCGGCCGGATCTTGTCGCTCGAGAGGACCCGATCGAGGCGCGCCTTCTCGACGTTGAGCATCTTGCCGAACATCGGCAGGATCGCCTGGGTGCGCCGATCGCGCCCCTGCTTGGCGGAGCCGCCGGCCGAGTCGCCCTCCACGATGTAGAGCTCGGACCGCGCGGGGTCGCGCTCCTGGCAGTCGGCGAGCTTGCCGGGCAGCGCCATGCCCTCCAGCGCGCCCTTGCGGATGACGAGGTCGCGGGCCTTGCGGGCGGCCTCCCGCGCGCGGGCCGCGGTGATCGACTTCTCGATGATGCGCCGGCCGTCGGCCGGGTTCTCCTCGAGGTGCTGGATGATCCCCTCGGTCACTACGTTCTGGACGATGCCCTTGATGTCGGCGTTGCCGAGCTTCGCCTTCGTCTGTCCCTCGAACTGCGGGTCGGTGAGCTTGACGCTGATCACCGCCGTCAGCCCTTCGCGGACGTCGTCCCCGGAGAGGTTCGCCTCCTTCTCGCTGAGCGTGCTCGACTTGCGGGCCCACGTGTTGAGCGA
Organism: Chloroflexota bacterium; assembly: GCA_040006555.1. Taxonomy (GTDB): domain Bacteria; phylum Chloroflexota; class Limnocylindria; order QHBO01; family QHBO01; genus JACDBZ01. The sequence continues at coordinate 17,895 of JBDTWT010000006.1, read as the reverse complement.
CGTGGTGAGCGCGGCGCGGAAGCCGGCGACGTGCGTCCCGCCGTCGACGGTGTGGATGTTGTTCGCGAAGGCGAGGACGTTCTCGGCGAAGCCGTCGTTGTACTGGAGCGCCACCTCGACGCTGGTCGAGCCGACGAGGCGCTCGACGTAGATGGGACGGTGGTTGAGCACGTCACGCCGTCGGTTCAGGTGCCGCACGTAGCTCGTGACCCCGCCCTCGAAGTAGAAGTTCTTCTCGCGGCCGGCACGCTCGTCGGTGAGGCGGATCCACAGGCCCTTGTTGAGGTAGGCGGACTCGCGCAGTCGCGTGCTGATGAGGTCCCACGAGAAGTCGAGCGTCTCGAAGATGTCCACGTCGGGCTGGAAGAAGGTCCGCGTGCCGTGCGTGCGCTTCCACGCCGCGTCGAGCCCGCGGTTCGCCTCGGCCGCGCCACCGTTCTGGCGCACGGGGCCCTTCGGCTCGCCGCGTACGAACTCCTGGACGTGGCGCTTGCCGTCGCGCAGGACCTCGACGCGCATGAGGGAGCTCAATGCGTTCACGACGCTCACGCCGACGCCGTGCAGGCCGCCGGACACCTTGTAGCCGCCGCCGCCGAACTTCCCGCCGGCGTGGAGGACGGTCATGATCACCTCGAGGGCGCTCTTGCCGGTCGCGTGGCGGTCGACCGGGATGCCGCGCCCGTCGTCGACCACCTCCAGCTTGCCGTCGCCGTGGATCGCGACGTCGATGCGGGTGGCCTGGTTGGCCATCGCCTCGTCGATCGAGTTGTCGACGACCTCCCATACGAGCTGATGAAGGCCACGCTCGTCCGTCGAGCCGATGTACATGCTCGGGCGCTTCCGGACCGCGGTCAGGCCCTCCAGGACCTGGATGTTCGCGGCGGTGTAGCTCGAGGCGGCCTTCGAGGTGCGCGTCTTTGGCGCTCGCTCGACCGTCATCGGACGATCTCCTCCTCGAGAACGGGAATGGCCGATGGCGTCGCGTTCGCGCCGCGGGTGATGATCGAGTACAGCCGATCGAGCTCCTCGTCGGAGTAGAAGTCGATCACCACGCGCCCGCCCCGTCGCGTGCGCACGATGCCGACCTTGGTGGCGAGGACGCCTCGCAGCTGCGCCTCGACCTCCTGGAGGTCGTGGCTGAGTGATCGCCGGGGCGCCGGCTGGCGCTCGTCGCGCTTCCGGCGCACGAGCTCCTCCGTCTGACGCACCGACAGCTGCCGATCGAGCACGACCTGGAGCGCGGCGCGCTGGAGCTCGGGAATGGTGATCGCGGCCAGCGCGCGGCCGTGCCCCTCGGTGATTCGGCCGTCGAGGATCGCGTCGCGCGTGTCCGGCGCGAGCTCGAGGAGGCGAAGCGAGTTGCTCACCGCGACGCGGCTCTTGCCGACCTGGCGCGCCACCGCCTCGTGCGTGAGCCCGAACCTGTCGATCAGCTCGCGGTACGCGCGCGCCGTCTCGATGGCATTGAGGTCCTCGCGCTGCAGGTTCTCGATCAGGGCGAGCTCGAGCGACGTCTCCGCGTCGTCCGTGTCGCGCACGATGGAGGGAATGCGCTCCAGCCCGGCGATCCGTGCCGCACGCAGGCGCCGCTCCCCGGCGATGAGCTCGTAGCTCCCGTCGGCCAGCTCGCGTACCACGACCGGCTGGAGCACGCCGTGCACGGCGATCGAGGCCGCGAGCTCGCCGAGCTGCGCCTCGTCGAAGTTCGCCCGCGGCTGGCTGGGGTTGCGTCCGATGCGGTCGATCGCGACCTCGAGCACGCCTCGCTCGTCGCGCGCGGACGGAATGAGCGCGTCGAGGCCACGGCCGAGGCCGAAGGCGCGCGTCCCGCGTGCGGGAGCGCTACCCACGGGCGGTGACCTCCGAGGCGAGGTCGCGGTAGGCATCGGCCCCGCGGGATGACGGGTCGTACAGGGCGATCGGGAGTCCGTGCGAGGGCGCCTCCGCGAGGCGGATGGAGCGGGGCACGACGGTGCGGTAGACGCTGCCGTTCATGTGGCGACGCACCTCGACCGCGACCTGCTCCGAGAGCCTCGTGCGGTTGTCGTACATCGTCAGCACCACACCCTCGATCTCGAGGCGCGGGTTCAGGCTCTCGCGGACGCGTCGGACGGTGTTCACCAGCTGGCTCAGGCCCTCTAGGGCGTAGTACTCGGTCTGGATCGGGATCAGCACCCCGTCCGCCGCGGTCAATGCATTGATGGTCAGCAGGCCGAGCGACGGCGGGCAGTCGATCAGCACGCGGTCGTATCGGTCATTCAGCTCCGCGAGGCTCGCGGCGAGCCGGCGCTCACGCGCCACAACGCCCACCAGCTCTATCTCGGCGCCCGAGAGCGCCGTCGTCGAAGGGACGAGGTCGAGCCCGGCGATCGCCGTGCCCACCACCGCCTCCTCGATCGGCTCCCGGTCGACGAGCACCCCGTACGCGGAGCGCTCCAGGTGCCGCCGATCGACGCCCAGCCCGCTGGTGGCGTTTCCCTGTGGGTCCATGTCGATGACCAGCGTTCTCGTGCCGGTGAGCGCGAGATACGCGGCGAGGTTGATGACCGTGGTCGTCTTGCCGACCCCGCCCTTCTGGTTCGTGCAGGCCGTTACTCGGACCACGCGTGCTCCGCTTCGAGTTCCAGTGGGCTCGTCAATGCTACCAGTTTTCACGCTTATCGGGCGCTTACCGCGCGCCCTCGCGGTGCCGACACCAGCCTCACGGAGGCGTGTCCTCGGGACCGATGTTTCACGTGAAGCGCCGCGTATACTTTGTCATACATCCGCGTCGGTCGTGGCATCGATCAACCGTCTGTACCCGATCCTGGCGATCGCGGTCGGCGTTCTTCACGCCGGCCTCGGTCCCATCCTCGTCGTCGCCGGCGTCAAGCCGAACCTCGCGCTCGTGGCATCGGTGCTCGTGGCGACATCCGCCGGATTCGCACCCGGCGTGACATGGGCGTTCATCGCCGGCCTCACCGCGAACCTCCTGGGTGGCGAGCCCCTCGGATCGGTGCCGCTGAGCCTGCTGGCGGCAGTGGGGCTGGCGCCCGCGGCGGCGCCCCTCCTTGGCCGTGTCCCCGTCGTCTATCCCGTCGCCGCGACGTTCGCGGGCTCGATCGTGGCTGACGCGATCATGCTGCTCAGCGACCAGCTCGTGCGGGGCGGACCCTGGCCGGGGGTCCCGCTCCAGACCGTCGTCACCGCCGCGGCTCTCAACGCCGGCATGGCCGCGCTGGTCCTCGTCCTCATCCGACTGCTGACCAGGCGCCGCGCGCGCGAGGGCGCGGGATCGTGAGCCGTATGGCCGGTTGGAGCGACGAGGCGGGCGAGCTGCCGCGCTCCGGCAGGCGCTTCGCCGCCTTTGGGACGGTGACGGTCGTGCTGCTCGCGGTGCTGGCGGTGCGCCTGTTCCAGGTCCAGGTCGTGGACGGACGCGTCTACGCCACACGGGTGGCCGCCGAGCGGACGGTCGAGCTCAGCATCCCGGCACCGCGCGGGCTCATCTTCGATCGCACCGGCCGGCCCCTGGCGGTGAACGCGCCCGCGTGGACGGTCAGCATCCGGCCCGCCGACCTTCCCGAAGCGCGGAGGGAGCGCGTCCTCGCGCTGCTCGCCGATCTCACCGGGGGGGACGCGGATGCGATCGCGGACCGCCTCGATGGGTACGCCGGCTCGCCGGTCGATCTGCTGCCGGTCGTGCGGGGGCTGACCCGGGAGACGGCGCTGCTCGTCGCCGAGCGGGCAGACCAGCTGCCCGGGGTGGTCATCGAGACCGACACGCTGCGTGAGTACCGGGACGAGACGGGTGCGGTCGCGGGCGAGCTGCTCGCCCACGTGCTCGGGTACACGGGCCGAATCGACGCCGAGGAGCTCGCCCGGCTCGACTCGGAGGGCTATGCGCACGACGACGTCGTCGGCAAGGCCGGGGTCGAGGCCTCGTTCGAAGACGAGCTTCGGGGCGAGCCCGGGCTCCAGCGCGCCGAGCGCGACGCGGACGGACGCGTGGTGAAGGTGCTGGAGGTGATCCGGGAGCCCGCCGCTGGCACGAACCTCATGCTCACGATCGACGCCCGGACGCAGCGCCTCGCCACCGAGGCATTGCGCTGGGGAATGGAGGTCGCCGGGGTCAGCCAGGGCGTCACGATCGTCATGAACCCCCAGAACGGCGAGATCCTGGCAATGGTCTCGCTGCCGACCTACGACGGCAACGCGTTCGCGTCCGGCATTTCGGCCAACGCCTTCGAGGCGTACCTCGAGGACCCGAACCTCCCACTGCGCAACCACGCCATCTCCGACATCTACCCGCCCGGCTCCACGTACAAGCTCGTCACGAGCATCGCGGCGCTGGAGGAGGGCATCACGACCCCGCAGCAGCTGTGGCCGACGTATGCCTGCTTCCAGATCCCGGGAGCGCCGGAGGGTGAGTGCCTCTTCGACTGGAACCGCCAGGGCTTTGGGCCGCTCGCCATCGTCGACGCGTTCGCGGAGAGCTCCGACACCTTCTACTACCAGCTCGCGATCGAAGCCGGCATCGATCGGCTGGCGGCATGGGCGGGCGAGCTCGGGTTCGGGCAGCTCAGCGGCATCCGGCTCCCGGCGGAGGAGGCCGGGATCATCGCCTCCACCGACTGGGCGCGCCGGCAGGGCCGCTCGGGCGTCTTCACCGGCGAGCTGGCCCAGGCCGGCATCGGCCAGAACGTGATCGCGGTGACGCCGCTCCAGCTCCTCAACGCCTACGCGTCCGTGGCGAACGGGGGCCGGCTCCTGGAGCCCCAGATCGTGCTTGGCGAGACCGACGCCTCCGGCGTCCTCGTCCGCCGATACGAGCCGCGGCTGATTCGCACGCTCGACGTCGACCCCGGGACGCTGCTGACGATGCGGGTCGCGGCGCGCGAGGTGATCGCCTCCGGCCACGCGTACAACATCCGCGACCTCCCGCTCCCCGGCGCGCTCTCGGGCAAGACGGGCACGGCCGAGTTCGGCGAGGTCACGGCCGAGGGCACGCTGCCGTTCCACTCGTGGTTCGTCGCGTACCTTCCGAGTGCGGATGGCGCGACGGACGCGCAGCTCGCGGTGCTCACCTTCACGCACGCCGCGGTGGTCCCCGGGAACGTGTCGGCGGAGGTCGTGAAGTACTTCCTCCAGCTCCACTACGGGCTCGATCAGGACCTGCGCCTCGACCCGAACGACTTCAGCCTCGTGACGGCGAACTAGGCGACCGGACGGATGGGCCTCGCGACCGCCACGTTCGTCGGGTCGCTGCGGGTCCGCCTCTGGCGGCACTTCGACCCGCAGCTGCTGCTCTACGTGGTGCTTCTCGTCGGCTTCGGGGTTCTGATGGGCTACTCGGCCGGCTTCGGCACCCCGCTCGCGGGCGAGCAGCTGTCGCAGACGGTGAAGACCGTGATCTGGGCGGCCATCGGGCTCACGGTCTTCTTCGCCGCCGCCAGCGTCGACTACGGGTGGCTGCGAACGCTCGCCGCGCCGATCTACGTCGCCATGGTCGGGCTCCTGGTCCTCACCATGGCCTTCGGCACGAGCCTGTTCGGGGCGCAGATGTCGCTCACGCTGCTCGGACTCGACTTCCAGGTCAGCGAGCTGAGCAAGGTGCTCATGGTCACCGTCCTGGCCGCGTTCCTTTCGGGACGTGGTCGGCGCATCTCCGGGCTCTCGACCATCGGCATCGCGACGACGCTCGTCGCCGTCCCCGCCTTCCTCGTGTTCAGCCAGCCCGACCTCGGGACGGCGCTCGTGTTCGGCGCCCTCCTGTTCGGGATGCTCCTGTTGTCAGGGGCGAGTGTCGGCTGGCTCGCCGTGCTCGCCGGCGCGGCGCTGGCGGCGGTGCCCGTCGCCGTGAGCCTGCTGCACGAGTACCAGCGCCAGCGGCTCCTCTGCTTCCTCGACCCGTACGTGGACCCGCAGGGCGCCTGCTTCCAGCTTGTACAGGCGCTCAATGCCGTCGGATCGGGCGGGCTGGTGGGCCGCGGGCTGACCGTCGGCGCCGAGGGCCAGCGCGGCTACGTGCCGGTACAGACCACCGACTTCGTGTTCACGGTGGTGGCGGAGGACCTCGGCTTCGTCGGAAGCGTCGTGCTGCTCACGCTGTTCGGCCTGCTGCTGTGGCGGATCCTGCTCATCGGCTGGCAGGCGCACGACTCGTTCGGCAGGCTGATCGCGGCGGGCCTGGCGAGCATTGTCGTCTTCCAGGTCGTCGTGAACGTCGGGATGGTGATCGGGATCATGCCGGTGACCGGCATTCCGCTGCCGTTCATCACGTACGGCGGCTCGAGCCTCATCAGCCTGCTGTTCGGGCTCGGCATCCTCGAGTCGATCCGGATGCGGAGCTACCAGCCGAGGCTCTGATCGGCTCCGCCTGTGGTCGCGGGGGCTGATCGGCGGTAGCATCGGGCCATGACCACTCGAATTCCCGATGCGCCCCCGCGGCAGCGCTGGCAGATCCTCTTCAGCCGCGCGGAGCCGGCCCTGCGCATGCGCCAGGCGCAGCTCATCGAGGAGCTCGAGCGAGCCTTCCGCGAGGCGAACCTGCCGCTCTCCTACACGCAGGCCACCAAGCCGAAGGCGCGAATCAAGCTCGCCGCGAACCTGCCGATCGGCATCGAGCTGCGCGGCGAGGTCGTGGAGGCGTACTTCGACGAGCTCGTCCCGATCGACCGCATCCAGGGAGCCGCCGAGCACTTCCCGCCCGGCGTCGTGCTGCGCGACGCGAAGGAGGTGTGGCACGGCTTCCCGTCCGCCGCGTCGCAGGTGCGGGCGGCCGAGTACGAGGTCGAGGTGCGCGGCGACGAGTCGCTGACGCTGGAGGCCCTGCGCGGCGCGATCGTGCGTCTGCTCCAGGCGAAGGAGCTCACCGGCAAGCGGCGCCGCGGCGAGAGCGAGCGGCGGAGCGACGCCGGGGACCGTGACCTGCGGCCGCTGATCGAGGACGTCGAGGTGCTCGAGGTCGACGAGGAGGCCCACACCGCGCGACTGCGGACCGTGCTGCAGCTCACGCCGAGCGGCGCCGGGCGACCGGAGGACGTGGTGAACTCCCTCGATCTCCCCGTCCGCGTGCGGCGGGCGATCCGGACGCGGCTCGTCTTCGTTGACACTCCCCCCATCGCCCGATAGAATTTGACTTCCGCGGGCTGATCACTCGGCCCGCTTCCGTGTGTCTCTCCGACCCGCTCGGCGGGCAGACGCGAGGGACCACCGTCACCCAGGAGAACATTCATGTACGCCGTCGTCAGCAGCGGTGGCAAGCAGTACCGCGTCGAGCCCGGCAGCACGCTCATCGTCGAGCGCCTGGCCGCCGATGCCGGCGCCACCATCACCTTCGACCGCGTGCTGCTCGTCGGCGACGGCGAGGCGATCACCGTCGGCACGCCGACCGTCTCGGGCGCCACCGTGAGCGGAACGGTGATCGGCGAGGAGCTCGGCCCGAAGATCGTGATCTTCAAGTACAAGCAGAAGGTCAAGTACCGACGTCGGACCGGCCACCGGCAGCACCTCACCCGCGTCCGGATCGACGGAATCACGGCCAACGGGAGGACCGAGTCGGCTCCGGAGGCCACGCCCCCGAAGGCCAAGGCCGCCAAGGCTCCCAGGGCTCCCAAGGCCAAGGCGCCCGCGAAGCGCTCGCGAGCCGCGGCCGCGACGGAGACGAAGAAGGCGGCCCCGAAGCGGCGCGCATCGGCCGCGAGCAAGCCCGCCGCTGCGAAGACGAAGCCGAAAGCGGATACTGACAAGGCGCCCACCAAGCCGGCGACCAGGCGTCGCAGCCCGGCCGCGAAGAAGGACGAGGCGAAGGAGTAACCAATGGCACACAAGAAGGCCGGCTCGTCCAGCAAGAACGGTCGCGACAGCGCCGGCAAGCGACTCGGCGTCAAGCGCGGTGACGGCCAGCACGTGCTGTCCGGCACGATCATCGTCAGGCAGCGCGGCAGCACCTTCGACCCAGGCCCGAACGTCGGAATGGGGCGCGACTACACGCTCTTCGCGACCGCCGAGGGCAAGGTTCGATTCACTCACCAGACACGCAACAAGAAGCGCGTCAGCGTCGAGGCCTCCGAGGCCCCGACCGCCTGACGCACCGGAGCACCCATCCCATGAAGGCCGCCATCCATCCCACCTACCACCAGGCGCAGGTCCACTGCGTCTGTGGTAACACGTTCACCGTCGGGTCGACCGCGGAGCAGATCCGCGTCGAGGTCTGCAGCAACTGCCACCCGTTCTTCACGGGCACGCAGAACATCGTCGACACCGCGGGGCAGGTCGAGCGCTTCCAGAAGCGTCTCGAGCGCTCGCTGCGCTGACAAGCCGATGCGCCCGGCCCGCCTGACCGGGTGGCGGGCGCTCTTCGCGCCCCACCTCTTCTTCCTCATTCCCGAGCTGCTCATCGCGGCCGGGCCGCTGGTCATCGCCGCCGTCACCGATGCGAACGGACGGCGGCGTTTCCGCATGCCGGACTTCTTCTACGGCGGGCAGGCGCTCATCGAGGGGGTGATGATGCGCGGCCGCACGACGGTGGCGATGAGCGTCCGTCCACCGTCCGGTGAGATCCGCACGATGAGCGAGCCGCTGCCCGAGGCCCTCAGGGCCGATCGGCGGCTCATCAAGATCCCGCTGCTGCGCGGCGTCATCCTGCTGTACGAGACGCTGGTCATCGGCACCCGCATGCTCATGCGCTCGGCGTCGATCGCGGCGGAGGGAGAGGACGTCGAGCTCAGCAAGGGCATGGTCGCCATCACCATGAGCCTCAGCATCGGATTCGCGATCGCCCTCTTCTTCCTCCTGCCGCTCTTCCTCTCGACGTTCGCCGAGACCGCCACGCAGTCGGACTTCGTGGCGAACGCGGTCGAGGGCCTGATCCGCCTCGCGATCTTCGTCGGCTACCTCGCGGTGATCGGCCTCATGAGCGACATCCGGCGCGTCTTCGCGTACCACGGCGCCGAGCACAAGGCGATCAGCGCCTACGAGGCGCAGAAGCCGCTCACCCCCGAGGAGGTCGACGCGTTCGGCACGGCGCACACGCGCTGCGGCACGACCTTCATCCTCATCGTGGTGGTCATCAGCATCTTCTTCTTCAGCCTCGTCCCACGCGCCGGCGTGCCGCTGCCGGTCCTCTTCCTGTCGCGGATCGTGCTCGTGCCGGTGATCGCCGCGTTCGCGTACGAGCTCGTCCGATTCGGCGCGCGCCACTACGGCAACGCGCTCGTGCGCGCCATCTACCAGCCGGGCCTGTGGCTCCAGTCGCTGACCACGCGAAAGCCCGATCGCTCGATGCTCGAGGTGAGCATCGCCAGCCTCGAGTCGTGCATCGCCGCAGATCGTGAGGCGGCCGCCGCCACGCCCGCGAGGCCGTGAACGACCGGCTCGCGGAGCTGGAGGCGCGATACGAGGAGCTGAGCGCCGAGCTTTCGAGCCCGGACGTCGTCGCCGACCCGGGCCGCATGGCCGACCTGGGGCGCGAGATGGCCCGCCTGGAGCCGATCGTCGCCGCGAGCCGCGAGCTTCGGGCGCTGCGCGAGGAGCTCGCCGCCACGCAGGCGATGGCGGCCGACCCCGAGGAGGAGGTCCGGGCGATGGCCCGGGAGGAGGTCGAGCGGCTGAGCGCGCGCGAGGCCGCGATCATCTCCGACCTGCGCGCGAGGCTGGTGCCGCAGGACCCGCGGGACGACCGCAACGTCATCCTCGAGGTGCGCGCCGGCGCCGGGGGGGACGAGGCGAGCAACTTCGCCGCCGACCTGTATCGGATGTACGCGCGCTATGGCGAGCGCCGCCGATGGAAGGTCGAGGTGCTGTCGACCTCGGAGAGCGACTCGGGCGGCTTCAAGGAGATCATCGCCGAGCTGCGCGGCGCCGGGGCGTTCTCGCGCATGAAGTTCGAGTCGGGCGTGCACCGGGTCCAGCGCGTGCCGACCACGGAGGCCTCCGGACGGATCCACACCTCGACGGCCACGGTCTCCGTGCTTCCGGAAGCCGAGGAGGTCGAGGTGCAGATCGACGAGAAGGACCTCCGGATCGACGTGTACCGCTCCAGCGGCCCCGGCGGCCAGAGCGTGAACACCACCGACAGCGCGGTGAGGATCACCCACCTGCCGACGGGCATGGTGGTCGCCATCCAGGACGAGAAGAGCCAGCACAAGAACCGAGCGAAGGCGCTCAGCGTGCTGCGGGCGCGCCTGTACGAGGCCGAGCAGGAGCGGCTCGCGGCCGAGCGCGGAGAGGAGCGACGCTCCCAGGTCGGCTCCGGCGAGCGTTCCGAGAAGATCCGCACCTACAACGTCCCGGACGACCGCGTCACCGACCACCGCATCGGGCTGACCGTGCACAACCTCCCGGGACTGCTCGAGGGAGATCTCGACCGCTTGATCGAGCCGCTCGTGGAGGCTGAACAGACGAGGCGTCTCGGGTCCCTCGACGACGACGACGACGACGACGCTTGACCCGCCGATGAGGTACCGCGCCATGCGACGTGGCCGAATGGGCATCGACAGGGGGCTGCTCGAGCCTGGTTGGCCGCGGTGCCACGCTGGGTGGCAGCTCCACGAGCGACAGCCGCAACTCGAGGCCTCGATCGCCGATGCGCCAAGCGGCGTGGCACGGTGTTGAGCGAGCGACAGTCAGGAAGCGTCGGCACCGCGATGGCCGCCGCGTTCGAGCTGCTGCGCGCGTCGGGCTCGCCAACGCCACGGCTCGACGCAGAGCTGCTCATCGGCCACGTGACCGGGCATGACCGCGCCTGGGTGCTGGCCCATCCCGAATCCGTGCTCGCGCCCGAAGCGCTCGACGCGCTGCGGACGTCGCTCGACCGGCGGGCGACCGGTGTGCCGATCGCCTACATCCGCGGCTACAAGGAGTGGCTCTCTCTGCGGATCCGCACCGACGCCCGCGCGCTCGTGCCGCGGCCGGAGACCGAGCTGCTCGATGCCGCCGCGATGGCGGCCATCGCCGCGCGGCTCCAACACGCCGATGGGGCGGTGGTCGCCTGGGAGGTGGCGACCGGGTCGGGCGCCGTTGCCGTGGCCCTGGCGCTCCGCTTCCGCGAGGCGCTCGAGCGTGGCGCGCTCACGCTCATCGTGAGCGACGCATCGGCCGAGGCCCTCGAGCTCGCGGCCGAGAACCTGGAGGCGCACGAGGTCGCGCGCCTCGTGACGCTGCTGGACGCCGACCTCCTCGCGCTGGCCGGCGCATCGGCTCCGCGGCCGCACGTGGTGGTGGCGAACCTCCCCTACCTGTCCACCGAGGAGGTCGACGCCGCCGAGGGCTCGCTGGCGCATGAGCCGCGCATCGCGCTCGAGGGCGGTCCCGAGGGGCTCGAGCTCCTGCGCCGCCTCTTCGCGGAGCTGCCTGGCCGCGTGGAGCCTCACGCGACGGTCCTGCTCGAGGTGGCGCTCGGCCAGGCGGACGCGGTCGAGGGGCTGGCGCCTCCCGGTGCAACCGTGGAGCGGCTGCCGGACCTCGGCGGCGTGCCCCGGGTCGTCGTCGTGCGCCTGCCGTCATGACGGATCGCCTGCCTGCCACGGCAGCGGGGATCGCGCGCGCGGCCGCGCTCCTCGCCGAAGGCGCCATCGTCGCGTTTCCGACCGACACCGTCTACGGCGTGGCGGTGGCCGCCGCGCGCCACGACCGACTCCCGGCGCTGTTCGAGCTCAAGCGCCGCCCGCTCGACAGGCGGATCCCGATCCTCGTCGCCGGCGTGGCGCAGATCGGGGATGCGTGGGTCATGGACGAGCGGGCGCATCGGCTGGTCGACCGCTTCTGGCCGGGCCCGCTCACCCTCGTGCTGCCGTCCGCGGACGGGTTGCGCACGCAGGCCTTCCGGGCACCCGACCATCCCGTGGCTCTCGCGTTGATCCAGGCGTCCGGGCCCCTCCTCGCGACGAGCGCGAACAGGTCGGATGAGCCGGATACGGGGAGCGCCGACGACGTGAGCATCGCCTTCGCGACGCAGCAGGACGCGCTCGCCGCGGTGGTGGATGGTGGGACCGTGCCCGGGGGCGTGCCGTCGACGGTGCTCGACCTGTCGGTGGCGCCGGCGCGCGTGCTCCGGGACGGACCGATCTCGCGGGACCAGCTGGCGGCGACGGTCGAGCTCGCGGGCTGAGGATCGGTTGACCACGCCCAGGGCCGCTTACACTCCGCGCATGCGGGTGGCGATCGGCTCCGATCACGCGGGCTTCGCCCTCAAGGGAGAGCTCTGCACGCTCCTTGACGAGCTGCGCGTCGAGTACCGCGACTTCGGCGCCTTCAGTGCTGAGCCGGTCGATTACCCGGACCTCATCGCGCCGGTGGCGCGTGCGGTGGCGCGCGGCGAGTTCGAGCTCGGGGTGGTCCTGGGTGGCAGCGGGACCGGCGAGGCGATCGTCGCCAACAAGGTGCGCGGCATTCGCTGCGTGGAGGCGACGGACCCGGTGACCGCCCGACTCGGGCGCGAGCACAACGACGCGAACGTCCTCGCCATGGGCGGCCGCATCGTGGGGACCGAGGTCGCGCGCGAATGCCTCCGCGCCTTCCTCGACGCCCAGTTCGCCGGCGGCCGCCACGTCGCCCGCGTCGAGAAGATCGCCCGGCTCGAGGCCGAGGAGGCCGGCAGCTGAGCGTTGCGCTGACCGATGCCGACCGCTCCGTGCTCGAGGGCCGGGCGGGGTCCGGCGCCGCCTTTGCGATGCGGCTCGTCGTGCGTGCGTCGGAGGTCACCGGCGCCGCGCGGCTCATCGACGTCACGGGCGCGCACGTCGACTCGTGCCTGTACCACGGCGAGGCGACGCTCGACTTCGTCGATCGCCTAGTGGACGGCGGCGCACGGGTCTCGGTCCCTACGACCCTCAACGTCGGCGCGCTGGATCTCCTGCACCCCGAGCTCTGGCGCGGCGACCCGCGTACGGCTGAGCGCGGGCGGCTGCTCATGGAGCGCTACCGGGCGCTCGGCGCGCGCGCCACGTTCACGTGTGCTCCGTACCAGCTCGCCGACTCGCGACCCGCGCTCGGCCAGCACGTGGCATGGGGCGAGTCGAACGCGATCGCGTTCTGCAACAGCGTGCTCGGCGCCCGTACGAACCGGTACGGCGACTTCCTTGACATCGCGGCCGCCATCACCGGGCGAGTTCCGGAGGCGGGCCTCCACCTGACGGAGGCTCGCCGCGCGACTCTGGTGCTGCGGCTCGCCGCCGACGTGCCCGGGTCGCTGCGCGACTCAGATCAGCTCTTCCCGCTCCTCGGCATCGCGGTCGGGCGTCTGGCGGGGTCGTCGGTGGCGGCGATCGACGGCCTTGCCCCGGGCCAGTCGGAGGATCGGCTCAAGGCGCTCGGCGCGGCGGCCGCCTCGTCCGGATCGGTGGCGATGTTTCACGTGGTGGGCTCGACCCCCGAGGCGGCGACTCTCGCCGAGGCGACGCTCGGCCAGGCGCCCGACGCCGTCGAGGAGATCGGCCTCGGCGAGCTGCGGGCCATTCGCGACGAGCTCACGACGGATGCCGGGGTCCGGCTCGCCGCCGTGTCGCTCGGCACGCCGCACGCGTCGCTCGCCGAGCTGGAGCGCCTGGCGAGCCTCCTCGACGGGCGGCAGGCCCACGCCGACGTCGAGCTCCTCGTGTCGACGGGGCGCGATGTGCTCGAGGCCGCGGCGGAGCGCGGGATCGCCGGCCGTCTGGCCGCGTCAGGGGTGGAGCTGCTCGTCGACACGTGCAGCTACATCGCGCCGGTACTGCGGCACAACGACGGCGCGGTGATGACCGACTCTGCGAAGTGGGCCTACTACGCCCCGGGCAACATCGGCGTGTCCGTCGTCATCGGGTCCATTGAGGAGTGCGTCGCGTCGGCGGTCGCCGGCCGAGTGATCCGCGACGAGAGCGTGTGGCAATGACGGAGGTGACCGGACGCGCCCTCGTGCTCGCCGAGCCCCTCAGCCTGTGGGGCGGGATGGATCCGGCGACGGGCGAGGTCATCGACGCGCATCACCCTCAACGAGGAGCCTCCCTGGCGGATCGCGTCGTCGTCATGGCCGCGGGACGCGGTTCGTCATCGTCCGCATCGGTCCTGGCCGAGGCGGTGCGCGCAGGTGTCGCCCCAGCGGCCATCCTGCTCGGTGAGCCTGATCTCATCCTCGCGATCGGGACTGCGGTCGCGGAGGAGCTCTACGGCAGGAGCGTTCCAGTCGTGGTGCTGCCGATCGCGCAGCTGGCCGCGATTCCCGATGGCGTGGAGGTGCGCATCGGTCCCGGCGGAGTCGTCAGAACGGCTTGAAGAGCATGAGCCACAGGATGACGAGGAACGTGCCGAGCCCGAGGAGCGCGACCGGGACGGGATCCCATTCGTCGAGCAGCCGAGAGAGCTCCGCCGGATTCGGCTCCGGCGCCGGGGCCGGGGTGCGGGCGAACGGTTCGAACGGCACGGTTCCCGCCGCTGCCCGCGCGGCGCGAAGCCGTGACGAGGCCATGGGCGTCATTCCGAGGGCGACCGCGACGAAGAGCACGAGGGAGATCCAGATCCAGAGCTGGCCGAACCACCCACCCATGATCCCGGCGGCGACTCCTGTCAGCAGGCCGACGATGACGAGGATCCCGGTCGGCCAGCCCATCGCCCACGACGAGAGGTCGAGGAGCGCTCGCGCGCCGGCCGGGTCGCGCTCCCGCTTGAGGCGGAACGCGACGCCCATCGACGCCCCATGCGCGATGAAGAACAGGAGGATGGTCGCGGCGTGGATGAAGACGATCGCGCCGTAGAGGGTCATGGCAGGGGGCTCTCGAGGGCGTGGTTGTCGGGCATCGTAGCGGGGTCCCCCGCGAGGAACACCCCTGCTGCGTCCCCGAAAGTTGCACCCCACCGGACCTAACGGCCAACTTGGGGCCGATATCGCCCGCTGCTTGGCCGCCGGTTCCGCTCCACGGCAACTTCCGGCCAGGTTGGGGCTCCGAACCGCCGCCGCTTGGCCGTTAGTTCCGCTCAGCTGCAACTTTCAAGGGTGTTGCGCCCACGGGACTCGCGGGCGACCTTCAGCCCATCGTCGCCACCGACGCGGCGGGCTAAGATGCGCCCCATGGACGTCTGGGCGCCGCTGGAGACCGAGGATCCCGAGATCGCGCAGGTCGTGCGCGACGAGGAGGAGCGCACGCGGACGCACCTCGAGCTCATCGCCTCGGAGAGCTATCCGAGCCTGGCCGTGATCCAGGCGATGGGCACCATCCTCACCGCCAAGTACGCCGAGGGCTACCCGGGGCGCCGCTACTACGGCGGCTGCGAGGTCGTCGACGTGGCCGAGAACCTCGCCCGTGATCGCGCGAAGGAGCTGTTCGGCGCCGAGCACGTGAACGTCCAGCCTCACGCCGGCGCGCAGGCGAACATGGCGGTCTACCACGCGCTCCTCGAGCGCGGCGACACGGTGCTCGGCCTGAGCCTCGACCAGGGTGGGCACCTCACCCACGGGTCGCCGGTGAACTTCAGCGGGCAGTACTACAACTTCGTCCCGTACCACGTGCACCGCGAGACGCACCTCATCGACATGGACGAGGTGCGGGCGCTCGCGCGCGAGCACAGGCCGAAGATGATCGTCACCGGCGCCACGGCCTACCCGCGGCTCTGGGACTTCGCCGCGTTCCGGGAGATCGCGGACGAGATCGGCGCGCTGCTGTTCACGGACATGGCGCACTTCGCCGGGCTGGTGGCGGCCGGCGTGCACCCGTCCCCGGTCCCGCACTCGGACGTCGTCACGACGACCACCCACAAGACGCTGCGAGGGCCGCGCGGCGGGATGATCCTCAGCCGCGAGACCTACGCCAAGGCGATCGACAAGGCTGTCTTCCCCGGCCTCCAGGGCGGGCCGCTCATGCACATCATCGCCGCCAAGGCGGTCGCCTTCCGAGAGGCGATGAGCCCGGAGTTCCGCCGCGACGCGCAGCAGACGGTGGACAACGCCCGAGCGCTCGCGGCCTCGCTCGCGGATGCCGGCGCCAGCATCATCTCCGGCGGCACGGACAACCACCTCATGCTCGTCGACGTGCGCCCCCTGGGCGTGAACGGCAAGGAGGCTGATGCGGCCCTCGGCGAGGTCCGGATCACGGTGAACAAGAACACGATCCCGTACGACCCCGAGAAGCCGATGATCAGCTCCGGCATCCGCGTCGGCACGCCGGCGGTGACGGGCCGCGGCATGCGCGAGGCCGAGATGCGCGAAATAGCGTCGCTGATCATCGACGGGATCGCGGCGCGCGGCGATGCCGACGCACAGGAGTCGATTCGACGCCGGGTCGCGACGATCACCAGCCGGTTCCCGGTGCCGGGGCTGCCGGGGACGCGCAGCATGGCCGAGACGCCCGCCTAGCAGCCAAGCGCTCGGTGCCCTTGGCCGTGATCCCGGGCCCTCCGCTATACTCGCGCCGTCCGACCGCTCTGAGTCGAACCGCATGACACAGCTGACGCCTGAGGGGCTCGTCAGGATCCTGGGCCACGTGACCCTGATCATGGTGATCCCGATCGTCGGAGGCACCGTGGCGGGGCTCATTGCGGACGGGATGCTGCGGACGTCTCCGCTGCTGGTGTTGAGCGGCCTGGCGGCCGGGACACTGGTCTCTTTCATCGGGATCTGGCTCTACATCCGCGCGGGAACGCGAGGACGGCGTGGGGATGGCGGCCGTGGCGATCGAACCTGAGAACGACACGGGTACCGACCGGCGTCAGACGGCGCCGGCGCCGAACTGGGGCCTCGGCCTCGACCTCGGCATTCGGTTGGGAGTATCGGTAGCAGTGGGCCTGGGCGGTGGCCTGCTCGTGGACAACTGGCTGCACACCAGCCCGATCGCGACGCTGATCGGGATGGTCCTCGGCATCGGGGCAGCCATGGTCACGATCTGGCGCGTCGCCAGTGGTGCGATGAGGAGATAGATGCCCGAAGAAGAGGGCGGCGAAAGCCTGGTCCACGTCGCCATCGAGGCGGAGGAGCTCTTCGCCATCGGTCCGTTGAGCTTCACGAACAGCATGGTCGGCGCCCTCCTCGCATCGGCTGTCCTGCTGCTGGGCGCGTGGTGGTTCACCCGCCGCTCGTCATTGGTACCGGGACGCGTGGTGAGTGTGCTCGAGCTGCCGATCGAGCTCATGGCCGGCATCATCTCGTCGTCGTCGAGCCGGTGGCGCAGCTACGCGGCGCTCATTCTCGGCTTCTTCCTCATGATCCTCGTCGCCAACTGGATCGGCCTGCTGCCGGGCGTCGGGACAATCGGCATCACGCACGTCGACGAGGCCGGCCACGAGGCGCTCGTTCCGCTCGTCCGACCGGCGTCGGCGGATCTCAACTTCACGCTCGGCCTGGCAATCGTGGCGTTCGTGATGTTCGTGTACTGGGGCATCAAGGCGAACGGCGGCTGGGGCTACCTAAAGGAGCTTCTGGGCGAGCCGATGTACATGGCCCCGCTCATGTTCCCGATCAACCTGATCAGCGAGTTCAGCCGTCTCATCAGTCTCTCGATGCGACTCTTCGGCAACGTCTTCGCCGGTGAGGTCCTCCTGGCGACGATGCTTGCGCTGACGACGGCGGTAGTCTTTGTGCTGCCGCTCGCCTTCTTCGTGCCGGCCATCTTCCTGGGGCTCGAGCTGCTCTTCGGCCTGGTCCAGGCGATGGTCTTCGCCCTGCTGGCGATGACCTACATCAGCACCGCCATCGCCGAGCACCATTCCGGGGGGCATGACGACAGCCACGGCGAGGTCGACGCGGCCCACGCCGACCACCCATCCGCGGCGGGTGCCGCAACTGCCTAGGGCATGATCCATCGCCTGCTCCAACGAGCAGGCGTCATGTAGGAGGAATAACCAAGTGGATTCCAATCTCGCTGCCGGTCTGGCCATCGGACTCGGCGCCATCGGCCCTGGCCTCGGCCTCGGCCTGGCGGTCGCCAAGGCGATGGAGGCGCTCGGCCGCAA
>JBDTWT010000005.1:0-22390 GCA_040006555.1 Chloroflexota bacterium | reverse complement strand
GCAGGTCGGTGCTCGCGGATCCCAGCACGGGTTCCACCAGCAGGCCTGCGACCGCGATGTAGACCCGTGCGCCCGAGCCCGTGCGCACGGCGAGCGTCGCCCCCGCCCGCACGGGCCGCGCGTGGTTCGCGGGATGGGGCAGGCCATCGAGCGTCGCGCGCCAGGCGCCGCCGACCAGGGCGACGACGGTGGCGGAGTCGAAGCGGAGCGTCGGACCGGCCAGCGTGGCCTCGAGCAGCGGGGCATCCTCGGCGTTGCCGACGAGACGATTCGCGAGCCGCGCGCTCCACGGGTCGGCCGCGCCTCCGACCGGCACGCCGAACCGCTGCCAGCCGGGGCGGCCGCCCGGCGTCTGAACGGAGGTGAGTGGCCCGGGATCGATGACCTCCAGCATCACCAGTCGTCCCGCGGGCCGGCGTGCAGGTCCCAGTCGGCCGGGACGATCGGCGCGAAGCGGACGGTGTCGCCGGGGACCAGGTACGCGGGCGGGTCGCGACGGGGTTCGAAGAGGGCGATCGGCGTCCGCCCGATGACGCGCCAGCCTCCGGGGAGGTCGGCCGGGTAGATGCCACTCATGGCGTCCGCGATCGCGACCGAGCCACCGGGCGTTCGGGTCCGAGGCGTCGCCAGTCGCGGCACGCGAAGCGCGTCGGGAAGGTCGCCCAGGTAGGCGAACCCCGGAGCGAAGCCGTCGAACAGGACGCGCAGCTCGGCGTCCGCGTGGACGCGAACCACGTCGCTGGCCAAGAGGTGGGCCATGGCCGCGACCTCCTCGAGATCCGGACCGAGCTCGCCGCCGTACACCACCGGAATCGTCCGATGCCGGCCGGGCGCGGCTGAGACCGATGGCGGCGAGCCGAGGCTCGCTCGCAGCTCACGCTCCACGTCTGCGGCCTCCACGAGGCGTGGGTCGAACTCCACCAGGAGGGAGCTCAGTCCGGGCACCGCCCCAACCAGCCACGGGATCTGCGCGTGGCGCAGCGAAGCAGCGAGCGCCTGTGCCTCGGCCGGCCCCTCAGTCTCGACGAGCGCGGCGGCCTCGCCGAACGCGTGGATCGCGGCGCTACGGGGCGGCAACGGCGACGCCGGCGTCAGACAGGGACGCGCGGACCGCGGCGGCGATCTCCGTCGCGCGAGGTGTGTCGCCGTGGCAGCAGATCGACTCCGCGCCCAGGCTGACGATCGAGCCGTCCACGGCGGTTACTGAGCCCTTCGTGGCGATCTCCACAGCCTGGGCGGCCGCCGACGCCGGGTCGGTGATCACGGATCCGCGCTCCGAACGAGGCTGGAGCGAGCCGTCGGGGAGATAGCGGCGATCCGCGAACGCCTCCGGGACGAAGCGCAGGCGGTGATCGGCGGCCGCCGAGCGCATCGGCTCCGAAGACGCGAGCCCGAAGAGCAGCAGCTCACGGCTGAAGCGGCCGATCGAGCGAGCGATCGCACCAGCCAGGGCGGCATCAGCCGCCGCCTGGTTGTACAGGGCACCATGCGGCTTCACGTGGCGGAGCTCGACGTCGTGCGCCCGGCAGAAGGCCGCAAGCGCGCCGATCTGGTAGCGGACGAGGGACTCGACCTCGTCCGGGGTGAACGGCATCGGCCGTCGTCCGAAGCCCGCCAGATCCGGATAGCCGGGCTGAGCGCCGACGGCCACCCCCGCGCGCGTGCAGAGCTCAACGGACGCCTCCATGACGTTGAAATCGCCCGCGTGAAATCCGCAGGCGACGTTCGCGCTGGTGATGTGTGTCACGAGCGCCGCGTCGTCCCCGAGCTTCCAATGTCCGTAGCTCTCCCCGAGGTCGGCGTTGAGATCCATCGCCGGGCATCGTACGCCGTGCGATAACGGGCTCCAGAGCGCCGCCGAAGGCCCGCGCGCGCCGTATCCTTGATGTGATATGCCGCCGTCCGACCCGGAGCAGCCCGCACCGACGAGCTCGGCGCTCGACGAGCTGAACCTCGCGAACGCCGGGTATGTCGCTGACCTCTACGAGCGGTATCGGGCGGACCCCTCGAGCGTGGACCCCGAATGGCGCGGGATCTTCGACGCCGGTGGTGGTGGGTACGAGCCGGTGGCGGGCGTTCCCCAGGCGCCCGACAACGGCCAGGAGCCGGCCGAGGAGGCCGCCCCACCGTCAACCGCCGCCCAGGAAGCGGCTGCGGCGCCGGCAGCTGCGCCGGCATCGGCTGAGGGCCAGGCGCAATCGCAGGCCGCCGTCCCGGAGGGTGCGACGCCGATCCGCGGGCCTGCCGCGAGGCTGGCGCAGAACATGAAGGCGAGCCTCTCGGTCCCCACGGCCACCAGCTTCCGGGAGATCGACGTCGCGACGCTCGAGGCCCGCCGCGCGGCGCTCAATGCCCAGATCGCGCCGCGCAAGACGAGCTTCACGCACCTCATCGGCTGGGCGATCGTGCAGGCCGCATCCGAGCTGCGCTCGATGAGCCACTACTACCTCGAAGCCGAGGGCCAGGCCTACCGCGTGGACCCCGGCGCCATCAACCTCGGCCTGGCCGTGGACGTCGAACGCCCCGACGGGTCGCGGTTCCTCGTCGTGCCGGTGATCAAGGGCGCGGACGGCATGGACTTCGCCGCATTCCATGCGCGTTACGAGGAGCTCGTCGAGAAGGCACGCGCCAACAGGCTGTCCCCGGACGACTTCAGCGGGGCGACCGTCACGCTGACGAACCCGGGGACGCTCGGGACGAGCGCATCGGTGCCCAGGCTCATGCCGAACCAGGGCACGATCGTCGCGACGGGCACGATCCGCTCGGTCGGCGGCGAGCGATTGATGACCATCACCTCCACCTACGACCACCGCGTCATCCAGGGGGCGGAGTCGGGCGTGTTCCTCCAGCGCATCGAACGGATGCTGGCGGGGGAGGACGCGTTCTACGACGACCTGTTCGGGGCACTCGGCGCCTCGGCTGCCGCCTCCGTCGCAGAGCCTCGGAAGGCGGAGGCACCGATGGCGGCACCCGCCCCGGCTGCCGCTCCTGCTCCTGCCCCGCCTGAGCCCGCCGAAGCGAGCCGACCGGCCCCGCCGGCAGCCGACACCTACGAGCAACTCAAGGCGGTGGCGGCGGCCATGGCGCTGGTCAAGGCGTACCGCCATTTCGGCCACACGGCGGCGCGGCTCGACCCACTCGGCATCGAGCTGGAGGGTGATCCCGCGCTCGATCCGCGGCCGTTGGGCCTCACCGACGAGCTGATGGCCGCCATTCCGGCCGAGCTGCTGCGCATCTACGTGCCCGGTGCCACGCTGGCCGAGGCGCTTTCGCACCTGCGCGAGACGTACGCCGGCACCATCGCGTACGAGGTCGAGCACATCGGCTCGCACGCTGAGCGCGTCTGGCTGCGGCAGGTCATCGAGTCCGGCGAGCACCGGCTGCCGATGGAGCCGGAGGACCAGGTTGCGCTGCTCGAGCGGCTGGTCGCAGTCGAGACCCTCGAGCGGTTCCTCCACAAGGCCTACCTCGGCCAGAAGCGCTTCAGCATCGAGGGCGTCGACGCGATGGTGCCGATGCTCGACGTGGTCATGCAGGAGGCCGCCGACCAGGGCGCTCGCAAGGTGATCATCGGCATGTCGCACCGCGGCCGCCTGAACGTCCTCACCCACGTGGTTGGCGTGAGCTACGAGGCGATCCTCGCGGAGTTCGAGGCCGGCCGGGCCGGGACCGAGGCGGGCGCGCCGAAGGGCGGGCTCGACGACGTGAAGTACCACCTGGGCGCGGAGGGCGGGTACCTCACCGCGGAGGACGAGGAGGTTCGCGTCGTCCTCTCCCCGAACCCGAGCCACCTCGAGGCGGTGAGCCCGGTGATCGAGGGCCGCACGCGGGCCGACCAGACCGATCGCTCCCAGCCGATCGCCACGCAGAACCACGAGGCCACGCTTCCCGTCCTCATCCACGGCGACGCGGCGTTCGCCGCGCAGGGCGCGGTGGCCGAGACCTTCAACCTGGCCCGGCTGGAGGGCTATGCCACGGGCGGCACGATCCACCTCATCGCCAACAACCAGGTGGGCTTCACCACGGGGCCACGGGAGGGCCGCTCGACCGACTACTCCTCCGACCTCGCCAAGGGCTTCGACGTGCCGATCGTCCACGTGAACGCCGACGACCCCGAGGCGTGCCTGGCGGCGGCGCGCCTCGCGATGATGTACCGGGACCGGTTCGGGCACGACGTGGTGATGGACCTCGTCGGCTACCGGCGCTTCGGCCACAACGAGGGCGACGAGCCGGCGTACACCCAGCCGACGATGTACGCCGCAGTCGCCAAGCACCCGACGGTGCGAGAGCTGTACCAGGCGCGCCTCGTCGAGGCGGGCGTCATCACCGCGGAGGCGGCGGAAGCGAAGGTCGCCGATGCCCACGCGGACCTCGCCCGGCGGCAGGCCGCCCTGCGGCAGGGGTCGAACGAACGGGAGGGAGAGCTCGACCGCGGTTCGGAGGCGATCCCGCCCGAGGACGTCGCGGAGCCCGAGACGGCGGTCCCGCTCGAGCGGCTGCGCGAGCTCAACGCGGGACTCTTGACCGTGCCGAGCGGATTCACGCTCCACCCCAAGCTCGCCAAGCAGCTCGAGCGGCGCGCGGCGGCGCTTGACACGGCCGAGCCGCACGTCGACTGGGGGCACGCTGAGCTCCTCGCCTTCGCCGCCCTGCTCGCGGAGGGCACGCCGATCCGGCTCACGGGACAGGACACCGTCCGCGGCACCTTCAGCCAGCGGCACGCCGGCCTGTTCGACGCCGAAACCGGCGAGCGGCACGTGCCGCTCCAGCACCTCCCGGCCTCGACCGCCAGCTTCGAGCTCCACAACTCGCCGCTGAGCGAATACGGCTGCATGGGCTTCGAGTACGGCTACGCGGTGGCCGCTCCGAATGCGCTCGTGATCTGGGAGGCGCAGTACGGCGACTTCGTCAACGGCGCCGAGATCATCATCGACCAGTTCCTGACCTCCGGCCTCGCCAAGTGGCGGCAGACGTCGCGGCTGACGCTGCTGCTTCCTCACGGCTACGAGGGGTCGGGTCCCGAGCACTCGTCGGCACGCCTCGAACGGTTCCTGGCGCTCGGGGCAGAGCGGAATATCCGCGTCGCCTACCCCACGACGCCAGCGCAGTACTTCCACCTGCTCCGCCGCCAGGCGCGACACGAGGACGCGCGCCCGCTGGTGGTGATGACTCCGAAGTCGCTGCTGCGGCTGCCCGCGGCGGCCTCGCACCCGGCGGACCTCGCCTCCGGCTCCTTCCAGGCGGTGATCGACGATCCGCGCTTCGCCTACAACGACGAGCTGGCGGGCACGGTCCGCCGCCTGCTGCTGTGCAGCGGCAAGGTCTATTACGACCTCATCGGCTCAGACGACTTCGCGGGCGCCGACGACGTTACGATCGTGCGCGTCGAGCGCCTCTACCCGTTCCCCTCCGACGAGCTGCAGCCGGTCGTCGACCGCTACTCGGCCATCGAGGAGTGCGCGTGGATCCAGGAGGAGCCACGCAACATGGGCGCGCGGAAGTTCGTGCTGCCCCACATCCGCCACCTCGTCCCGTACAAGATCCCGATCGGCGACATCTCGCGGCCGGAGCGGTCAAGTCCCGCCGAGGGCTATCCCGCCACGCACCAGGTGGAGCAGGCTCGCATCGTCCGCGAGGCGCTCACCGGGCGGTAGGCCCTCAGGGCACCGGCACGAGGCCGACGTCACCCTCGAGCCTGATCGAGACCTCGCCCTCTTCGTCGTTGATGTCCCATTCCTGGAAGAAGGCCTGTGCGCCCTCGCGCGTCTTCCAGCACGCAACGGCGTAGAACGCCGAGCCGTCGCGGGCATGCCATGCGCGGTGAAACAGGCAGCCGTGGGCGCGCGCCGAATCGCGCATGGCGTCGGTGATCCAGGCGATCCGCTTCTCGTAGAGGTCGAGCGCCGACTCGCCGCGGATGGGAGTTGGCGTAGGGACGTGAAACAGATACCAGATCGGGGCCTGATCGGTCACTTCTCACCTGCGATAAGGTAGCGGCGTGAGCCTGCCGCTCCTCGAACGTTACCGCGATCTGCTGGCTCGGGACAGCGAGGAGTTTCCGATCACCCTGGGTGAGGGCGGCACGCCCCTCATCCACGCTCGGCGCCTCGGCGCGACACTCGGGCTCGAAAACCTCTACCTGAAGTTCGAGGGCATGAACCCGACGGGCTCGTTCAAGGACCGGGGCATGGTGCTGGCCGTGAACCGGGCGGTGTCGGCCGGGGCGCGCGCGGTCGTCTGCGCGTCCACCGGCAACACGTCTGCATCCGCGGCCGCGATCGCGGCGGCGGCCGGGCTGCCGTGCCACGTGATCCTGCCCGCGGGCAAGGTCGCCCGGGGGAAGCTGGCCCAGGCACTCGCGGCCGGGGCGCGCCTCGTGATGGTGGACGGCAACTTCGACGCGGCGCTCGACGCCGTTCGCCGCCTCGGCGAGGACGGCGCTGCGGTCGTGGTGAACTCGATCAATCCTGACCGGCTCGAGGGCCAGCGGACGGCCGCCTTCGAGGTCGTCGACGAGCTCGGACGCGCCCCCGACGCGGTCGCCCTGCCGGTCGGCAATGCCGGCAACATCACCGCCTACTGGGCCGGCTTCCGCCAATACGCCGATGCGGGCCGAATCCCCGACGGCGCGCTCCCGCGCATGCTCGGCTTCCAGGCAGAGGGGGCAGCCCCCATCGTGCGCGGCGAGCCGGTGGAGGCGCCTGAGACGATTGCCACGGCCATCCGCATCGGGAATCCGGCGTCGTGGGCCGGAGCCACCGCCGCCCGCGACGAGTCCGGCGGCCTGATCGAGGCCGTGTCGGACGACGAGATCATGGAGGCGCAGCGCGAGATCGTCAGGACCGAGGGGATCTTCTGCGAGCCGGCATCGGCGGCCGGTGTCGCCGGCATGCGTCGGCTGGCGGCCGACGGGCGCATCGGTCGTGACGAGACTGTGGTATGCGTGCTCACCGGGCACGGGCTCAAGGACCCGGACTCGGTGCAGGCCGAGGAGGGCTCGCTCACGCCGATCGCGGCCGACCTGGAGAGCATTCGGCGCGAGATGGAGCTCTAGGAGCTACCAGGCTCGCCTCAGCTGGGGGCGCAGCAGGCGTCGACGACGGCGGAGATGAAGTCCTCCGGAGACCCGTTCTTGCTGACGTAGGAGCAGGCGCTGTTGAGAAGCTCGGGCTGCTCGGGCATGACGCTCCACCCCGCGAGAACGATCCGAAGCGATGGGCGGGCACGCTCCAGGCTGGAAACAAGCGCGGCGCCTGCCTCCAGGTCCGGCAGGTGCGGGTCGACGATGAGGACGTCAGGGTTCTCGCGCTCCACGATCTCGAGGGCGCTCCGCACGTTGCTCGCGCGGCCGATGACGTTGACGCGCCCGGTGAGCCGGAGGAGGTCGGCGAGGCTCTGCTGCACGCGCCTGTCCTCGTCGACGATCACCACGCGTGGCGACGCGGTCAGTGCGGTGGGCGGAGTCGGGGTCACCGGACGAGCCTACGGGTCGCCGCCGTCGGGGACCACGGCCGCTTGGACTGGCGCGCGTACGTCATTCGGCCAATGCCGCCTGGCCGGCGGGGACCTCGGCCTCGATCGTCGTTCCGCGTCCTGGCGCGCTGTCGACGCGCAGCTCGCCGCCGATGAGGTCGAGCCGCTGCCGCATGCCGAGCAGCCCGAGATGCCCTCGGGGGACGTCGCCGGGGGTGAAGCCCTCGCCATCGTCCGTGATCGTGAGGCGGACGAAGTCGCCGTCGCGCGCGATGCGAACGGACGCCCGGGATGCGTTCGCGTGCTTGACGACGTTGTGGATCGCCTCCTGGCCGATGCGATACAGCGCCTCCTCGGTGGTGAGCGGCAGCCTGGGGATCGCCTTCGCATCGACCACGAGCGTGAGGCCGGTACGTCGCTGGACCGCCGTCGCGTGGGTGCGGAGGGCCTGGACGAGCCCGTCGGTCTCCAGGCTGGCGGGTCGCAGCTCGAAGATGAGCGTGCGCATCTCGGCCAGCGCGTCCTTCTGGAGCTCTCGCAGCTCCGCCACCTTGGCCGGGGCGGCATCCGGATCGGTTTCGAGGAGAAGCTCGAGGCTGCGGAGCGTGAGTCCCATGCTGAACAGCGCCTGGGTGACAGAGTCGTGGAGCTCTCGCGCCAGGTGGGCGCGCTCCTGGCTGGCCGCGAGCTCGGCCGCCTGGCGGCGCAGGTCAGCCTCCAGCCGCTCGCGCTCGCTGATGTCGCGAACCGACCCGTGAGCGCCGGCGAACCTGCCATCCACCATCGTCGCGGCCATCGCGACCTCGGCCTGCGACGCCGAGCCGTCGGCGAGCGGCAGGTCCAGGCGCACGCGCTGCTCGCCGAGCGGGTTGGCGATGAGCGCGGCCCAGGCGGCCTCCGCACCCTCGATGGAGCCGCGGTCCGCGAGGATCGTGAACGGCTTGCCGATGAGCTCGTTCGCCTTCCAGCCGGTTCGCGACTCGAGTGAGTCCGAGAGGAACGTGAAGCGGCCCTCCGCGTCGACGCTCCAGACGATGTCGGGCGAGTAGTCGACGAGGTGCCGATAGCGCCGCTCCGACTCGCCGAGCTCCGCGTAGAGGCGCGCGTTCGTGAGGGCGATGGCCGCCTGGTCGGCGAGGAGCGCCAGCAGCTCGGCGTCCGCCTCCCCGAACGCGTCGCGCTGGACGGACTGCACGGTGATGGTGCCCATCAGGCGGTCGGCCTCGCGCAGCGGCGCGGCCATCATCGAGCGAATCCCCTGCTCCCGGATTCGCTCGTCTCCCTGATCGTGCCTGAACGACGTGTCGGTCAGGTAGTCCCCCGTCCAGCACACGCGGCCCTCGGAGGCGGCGAGGCCGGCGATGCCGGATCCGATCGGCACCTCGACGTCATGTGCCGACGGTGGGGCCGGAGCCGCCGCGATCGGCGGGTCCAGCACGTCCGCGCCCTCCCGCGACAGGTTCACCTGTGCGCGGTCCGCCCGGAGCAGCCGGGCGGCGTCGACAACCGCGTGCTGGAGCACGGTGAGCGGGTCGCGCAGCGACGCGATCTCCGACGCGATCTGAGCGAGGCTGCGCTGCGCGTCGGCGCGCTGGCGCACGGCCTCATACAGGCGCGCGTTCGTCACCGCGATCGCCGCCTGGCTCGCGAGCACCTCGAGGAGCTCCTCGTCGGCCTCCCCGAACGCGTCCAGAGCCTGCGAGTGAACCGTGATCGAGCCGATCGCCCCCTCGTCGCCGATGAGCGGAGCGCTCATCACCGATCGGATCCCGTGCTGGCGGATATAGCGGTCAGGCGCCTCGGCGTGGCGGAAGCTCTCGTCGGCGAGGTAGTCACCGCTGCGTGTGACGCGGCGCTCGATGACGGCGCGCCCTGAGACGCCCTCGTTGAGGACGACCGGATCCACCTCCTCGTCGCGCTCGATCGGCAGGTCGATGGCGGAATGGCCGAATGCCCAGTGGAGGCCGCCGGACTCCGTCACGAGCTCGATCCGCCCACCATCGGCGTCGAGCAGCCGCACCGCCTCGTCCAGGGTGCGCTGGAGGACGTCGTCCGGGTCGCGGATGGCCGTGATGCGCGCGGCGATCTCGCCAACGCTGCGCTGCGCCTCGACACGATGCTCGAGCTGCTCGGCCGCGCGCTCGGCCTCGGCGTTGAGCCTCGCGTTCGTGAGGACGATGGCCACCTGGTCCGCCAGGAGCCCGAGGAGCTCGGCGTCCTCCGCGTCGAAGGCCTCCGGGCGCTCGGCGTACACGCCGATGGCCCCGATCGGCCCGCTCTCGCCCACGAGCGGCGCCGCGATCACGGCGCGGATGCCGAGCTCGCGCGCCACGCGGTCCGAGGCCTCGTCGTGACCGAAGCCGGTGTCGGGGATGTAGTCCGCCGTCCAGGACGGCCGCCCCTCGCGCAGCGCGCGCCCGGAGACGCCGTGCTCGACCGGCGTCTGGTCCTCCTTCGTGAACGGAACCAGGCTGTCGTGCACCTGGGAGTGCCCCTCGAGCCACCGAAGCTGGCCCGTGGCGTCCGGCGCGACCGTGCCGATCTGCCCGCCGTCACCGGCGAGCAAGCGGACCGCCGCCCGCAGCGCGTGCTCGAGGACCGCCGACGGCCTGCGCAGCGAGGTGAGCTGAGTCGCCATCTCTCCCAGCGTCCGCTGCGCCTCGACGTGGCGGGCGAGCTCGGCCTGTGACTCGGCGAGACGGGCGATCAGCCGCTGGTTGGCGATCGCGGCGGCGGCGTGGTCGGCGAGCGAGCGCAGGAGCGCGACGCCGGCCTCGGTGAAGTCGTCCGGGCGGGAGGTGTACGCCCCCAGCGCGCCGAGCACCTCGCCGTCCGCGCGCAACGGCGCGGCGGCCATCGACCGGATGCCGGTGATCGTGACGATCCGGTCCGCGATCGGCGAGTGCGAGAAGCGCTCATCCGCCGGGTAGTCGCCGGTGACCACCACTTCACCAACGGCGATCGAGCGCCCAAAGAGACCGACGCCCACGGGGAGGGCCAGGTCGCGGATGAGCTGCTGTGCCTCTGGGTCTTTGATGCCGGCATCGACCGCGAAGCGCAGCCGCTTCTCCGCGTCGACGAGGTAGACGATTGCGCCGTCCGCCTCGAGGAGGCGTGCGGCCTCCTCGACCGCGCGCACGAGGAGCTCCCGCGCCTCGGTCGAATCTGCCCCGGGCACGGTCGCCGGCTCAGGCTGAGTGGGAGCTCGGGCCATGGGCGCGGAGGATACGCCATCGTCCCGCACCGACCCACCGGCCGCGAAGCCCCTGGGCGCCTACGTCATTCGACCCAGTCGCCATACCGCGTATGCTGCGGCAACGCCTCGCCCTGGTGCCTGATTCGACAGGTTCGGCGCGGACCCACAGTGAGGTTATCGATCCAACCGATGCCGACCATCGGCGTCGAGCACTCACCGGAGGTTTCCCGCGATGACCACCTTCCTGCGGAGCCGCAGCGCCGGCGCCCTGCTCACCGCCGCGATCGTCGGGCTCACCCTGGCGACCGCGTACATCCACCTCAGCCTGGGCAGCCTGCTGTTCACGTTGAACGGCCTCGGCTACGTCGGCCTCGCGGCCCTGGTCCTCATCGGCGCGGTCGCACCCATCGGCCTCGTGCGGCGATTCAGCTGGTTCCCGCGTCTCGCGCTCATGGGCTACGCTGCGATGACCATCGCCGGCTACCTGGTGATGGGTCCGTACTTCAGCCTCGGCTTCATCGCCAAGGGCATCGAGGTCGCGCTCATCGCACTCCTGGTGGTCGACGTGATCCGTGTCTACGGGAGCCCCATGGGCTTCATCCGAACGGCACTCGAGTCGGTGGCACCGGTCCTGCCTGACCGCTTCCGGCCCACCGCCCCCTGATCTTTCACTTCACAGCCAACTCGCCGGCCGGGTCCAGCTCATGGGCCCGGCCGGTCCGCAAGGAGACTTGCCTGACATGAAGCCGATGCGCCCCTCCCTCACCGCCGTGGCGATCATCGCCCTGCTTGCCGCGTGCGGAGGCTCGCCAACGAGCCCGAGCACCGTCGATCCCGCCGACGCCGACGTGACGATCACAAGCGTCGACATGGCCTTCGAGCAGGCGACGATCAAGGTGGCTGCGGGCGAGCCGTTCACTATCGCGCTCGTCAACGAGGACGCGATGCCGCACAACGTCGCGATCCACACCGACTCCTCCGCGTCGGATGATCTCTTCATCGGCGACCACGTGACTGATGGAACGATCGTGTACGACGTCCCGGCGCTGGAGCCGGGCACGTATTTCTTCCGCTGCAACCTGCACCCGGAGATGACCGGGACCCTCATCGTCGAGGGCTGAGGGTGGGCTAGACGAGCTTGTGCTCCACGGCCCACAGCGCAGCCTGCGTCCGCGAGGCGAGCCCGAGCTTGCCGAGGATGTTCGAAACGTGAGTGCGGGCCGTCCGCTCCGTGATCCCGAGCTCGTAGGCGATCTCCTTGTTGGCCGCGCCCTTGGCGAGCTGGGAGAGGACCTCCTTCTCCCGCGCGGTCAGGGGCTCGATGGGCTCCGGCTCCTTGCGCTGGCGCAGCCGCTGCGCCAGGAGGCGCGAGACGGCCGGGTCCAGGTGCACCTCCCCTCCGTACGCCGCGCGGATGGCCTGTGCGACCTCCTCCGCCTCCGCGTCCTTGAGCAAGTAGCCGGAGGCGCCGGCCTCGAGCGCTGAGGTGACCTTCTCCTCCTCGATGAAGCTCGTCACGGCCACGATCTCGATCTCCGGGTGCGCCTCCTTGATGGCAGCGATCGCCTCCAGGCCGTTCATCTCGGGCATGAGCAGGTCCATCAGGATCACGTCCGGTAGGAGTCGATCGGCGGCGGCGACGCCCTCGCGTCCGTTCTCCGCCTCGCCGACGACCTCGAAGTCCTTGATCAGCTCCAGGAAGCCGCGCAGTCCGCGTCGCACGACTGCGTGGTCGTCGACGAGCAGCACTCTGATCGGTCCATCCCGTTCGGTCACGGCGTGGCTCCCCTGGCTGGTCGGTTCATGGCCGCGCGAAGTATGCACGAGCGCGTGGACCCGTTCCGGCTCCGGCAGGTCGCGCAGCCGCTGCGCCCCCAGGTCGCGCAGGACCGTGCCCGCCGGCAGCCACCCGCCGAGCTCATCCACCGTGGGGCCGGCCACGAAGGTCTCCCCGCCCGCGGCGAGCCCCAGGATCCGCGAGGCGCGAAAGAGCGGCTTGCCGTAGAAGCGATCCCCCTGCAGCTGGACCTCGCCGCTCGTCACCGCCAGCCGAGCGCGGAGGCGGCCGATCGGGCCCCAGTCCTCGCTTCCCAGCGCCGCCTGGATCTCGTCGGCCGCCGACACGGCCGACACGGCGTCGTCGAACGTGGCGTAGGCGGCGTCGCCGATGCGCTCGAAGATGCGGCCACCGTGGCGCCCGGCGCATTCAGCGACCAGCGCGTGGTAGCGGGCGAGGGCGACGCCGGCCGCGGCGCCATGCCGTTCCGCGAGGCGGGTGCTCCCCTCGACGTCGGCGAACAGGAAGTACAGGTGCCGGGAGCCGGGTGCGGAGGCCTCCATGCGGCCAATGGTAGGCCGCGGCGCCAGCGGGCTCGAGAGGCGGAATGACGTAGCGCCGCTCGGCCGAAGAGGCGCATCCAGACCGCGACCGCCGGCCGTCGCGGAAGGCACGTGCCGGGCGCGATCGTGAGGGTGTCAACCCATCAGCACCTGGAGGCAGGCACATGACGTTCGGAATGACGCTCAGCGCAAGCGAGGTCGCGTTCTTTGCGCCGCCTCCGCGCCCGCCACGTCGATCCAGCGGTACGGGCGAAGGAGAAGGGGCCATCGGCCGCCTGATCCGCGTCGTCGGCCGCGGGCTGGCGAAAGCCTTGAGCCCATCACCAACCGACGCGGTCCCGCGACTGCGCAACTTCCCCTACTGAAGCCGTTCCGAAAGAAAGGAGGACCACGTGAACCCGACCATGGCACTGATGCTCTCTCGCGCGATCGAGGAGGACCACCGGCGAGCCGCCGCGCAGCGCCGTCACCGCTTCGTCGAGCCCGAGATCGTCAAGCGGCCGGTGGCCAAGCGAGAGCGCCCCAACATCTGGACGCTGCTCCTGCACCTCCCGCGCTTCCACCCCGCTCGCTGAGCAACCGCGATCTCCCGATCGCCCGGGCCCCGCCGCCCGGGCGATCGCCGTGCGCGGCGATATGCTCGCGCCGTGAACTCGACGGAGCGGCCGC
Source organism: Chloroflexota bacterium (assembly GCA_040006555.1). Lineage (GTDB taxonomy): Bacteria > Chloroflexota > Limnocylindria > QHBO01 > QHBO01 > JACDBZ01. The sequence goes on along the minus strand of JBDTWT010000005.1, from coordinate 8,712 downwards.
GATGCCCTTGGGCGGGCTCCGACCCGCTGATGCAGGCGTACCACGACGCCGAGTGGGGCGTTCCGCTTCGCGATCCTGATCGGCTCTTCGAGCTGCTGTGCCTGGAGGGCGCGCAGGCGGGATTGGCGTGGATCACCATCCTCCGCAGGCGCGACGGATACCGTGAGGCCTTCTCCGGCTTCGACGTGGAGCGGATCGCGGCGTTCGACGACGAGGACCGCGCCCGCCTGATGGCGGACGCGCGGATCGTGCGGAACCGGGCGAAGATCGAGGCCTTCGTCGGCAACGCACGAGCCTGGCAGCAGCTTCTTGCCCCCGCGTCGGTGGTCTGGTCGTCCGTCGGCGGATCCACGATCCAGAACCGATGGGCATCCCAGGACGACGTGCCGGCCGCCACGGACGAGTCGCGCGGCCTCTCGAGGGCGCTCCGGGCAGCCGGCTTCACGTTCGTCGGCCCGACCATCGTCTACGCCTTCATGCAGTCGGCCGGGCTGGTGAACGACCACGTCGTGAGCTGCCATCGGCATGCCGAGCTCGCCGGCGGCGGGAATCCATGAGTACCTGCGCCTGCAGTTGTGGGAGCATCCGGCGCATGAAACGAGCTGGGGGAGCGCTCCGGCCGCGATGACCGCGCTCGAGCTCCTGTCCTGGATCAACCGGATCCTCTTCGTCGTGCTGTTCGTCGCCGTCACCTGGCGGGCGATTCGGCAGCCCACGCGGGCGCACTTCAACACCGCACTGCTGTTCGGCGGCATCGCCTTCGCCGTCATCGGCGCGCTGGCGGCAGACGCCGCCGCCTTCGACCCGCCGTGGCTGAGCGGCGCGCTCATCACGCTGCTGAACCTGTGCCCGTGGGCGATGCTTCGCCTCGTCGACGACTTCAGGGGCTCTCCCCGCTGGGTGCAGCCCGGTGGGACCGTCGCGTTTGTGGCACTGGCCGCCCTCGGCCTCCTCCTGTTCGAGAGCTCTCCCCAGCTCGTCGAGCTCGCCACCATCGCCTGGTTCCTGGTCGTCGGCGGGTACGCGGCCGTCGCGTTCGCGAGCGCGAGCCGCCGCAGCCGAGGACTGACGCGCTCGCGGATGGCCGCAGTGGCGGTCGGCGCATACCTGTTCATCGCGGCCATCGTCATCGTCTTCGCAGCTGCGCTCCTGCCGGACTTCCAGCCGGTCACCGGCCCCGTGACCCAGGTCCTGGCGCTCGCTTCGGTGGTTTCGTTCTTCCTCGGGTTCGCGGCCCCGGCCTGGTTGCGCCGCGCGTGGCGTGAGCCCAACCTCCGCTCGTTCCTCGAGCGCTCGGTGCACCTGAGCGGTGTGGTGGACGATCGGGAGGTCGTGACGGAGCTGCAGCGCGCCGCTGCGGACGCGCTCGGCGCACCGGGCGCGGCGCTCGGCCTGGCGGATGCGCAGGGGGCGACGATGCGCTACGTCCGCGCGGACGGCACCTGGCTCGAAGTGCCCGCGGAGACGTACATCGGCGGCCGCGCCTTCGTCGCCCAACAGCGGCTGATCGTGACCGACGCCGTCGCGTCCGACCCCGAGCACGCTGCGGTATACGAGGGCGCCCAGGCGCGGGTCGTGATCGCGGTGCCGCTCAGCGCCGACGAGCGGCGGCTGGGGGTGCTCACGGTGTACGGCGACCGCGCGCCGATCTTCGTGGAGGACGACCTGTGGCTGGTCCAGCTGGTCGCCGACCAGACGGCGGTCATCCTCGAGGCCCGGCGCATGGCCCGCGAGGCCATCGAACTGCGAGGGCGCGAGGAGACCACGCTGCTGAAGGAGGAGTTCCTCTCCGCGGCGGCGCACGACCTGCGAACCCCGCTCACCGTCCTGCTCGGGCAGGCGGAGCTGCTCGAGCGTCGGCTGGAGCGCGACCCGACGTCGAGGGTCGATCCAGCGGGAATCGCTCGCATCGCGCGCGAGAGCCGGCGCCTGCGGGACCTGGTGAGCGACCTCCTGGAGGCGCAGCGCATCGAGGACGTCGGCCCGAGCACGGACCAGGAGCCCGCCGACGTTCGAGAGCTCGTGCGCTCGTCCCTGGAGCGCTACGGCTACGACGGCGCCCAGTTCAGGTCCGACCTGCCCGACGAGCCCGTCCTCGTCAGGATGGACCCAGTGCGCCTGGAGCAGGTGCTCGACAACCTCCTGGAGAATGCCCTCAAGTACGCCCCGGACGGGCCGCCGATCGAGGTGCGAGCGTGGGCGGAGAACGGCGAGACGCGCATCTCGGTCGTGGACCACGGCATCGGCATCCCCGACGGCGAGCGAGGCGCGGTCTTCGAGCGGTTCGTCCGTGCGTCGAACGCGCAGGCGCGGAGCGACACCGGCCTGGGGCTGGGCCTCTACATCTGCCGCCGAATCATCGAGGGCCACGGCGGACGAATCTGGGCGGACGAGACACCCGGGGGCGGTAGTACTTTCCACGTCGCGCTCCCGGCTCAGGTACTACGCGAACCGATGGACGGCAGCCCATCCGGCGACATACCCTTGCCGCCAACCTCAGGAGTCGGTCCGGATGGGTGAGATTCGGGTGCTCGTCGTCGACGACGAGCCGAATATTCGCGCCACGGTCGCGGAGATGCTCGAGATCGAGGGCTACTCGGTCGAAGAGGCGTCGAACGGAGCCGATGCGCTCCGCGCCATCGAGCGCCACGCCCCCGACCTGATCCTGCTCGACATGCGCATGCCCGTGCTCGACGGGTGGGGATTCGCCGCAGAGCTGCGTCGGCGGCAGGTGGAGATCCCGATCGTCGTGATGACCGCCGCGCGCGATGCCGCCCGTTGGGCCGCCGAGATCGCGGCCAGCGGCTCCCTCTCCAAGCCCTTCGGTTTCGACGATCTCATCCGCACCGTCGGCGAGGTGCGCGGCGCGGCCTGAGAGCCCCGCGGCGCGCTCAGCCGGCCAGACCGGCCGCAGCTCCCCACCCGCTGCCCCCGTATCCGAGGAAGCGCGTGGGCCGCAGCACGATCGGCTGGGAGTAGACCTCCGCGAAGCGCTGAGCCGTCAGGCCCGCCCGGCGCAGAAGCTCCGCGTACTTCGCCCCGAAGCCCGACGGCATGATCTGCACGGCTGGGGCGTCGGGCAGCTCGGCGTCTGCCTCGATCAGCTCCACCTCGAAATCCGGACCGGGCGTGCCGACGGCGATCATCACGCGGGGCTGCTGGCGAAGGTTCTAGACCTTGCGCGCGTGCGGCTTGCTGAAGGCGACTACCCGCTCGCCGTCCCAGTGAAACCAGACCGGGACGAGGTGGGGGCTTCCGTCGCGCCGCACGGAGCTGAGCCACGCGACCGGATCGGACTCGAGCGCAGCGCAGGCGGATGGTCGAGGGGTGAGAGGGCCCTGGTGCTGCGTCGGCGGCGGGTGGTTCATGGCTGCGAGTGTCAAGGCGCGGCCCTCCAGCGGACAGCGCGAGACGTCGCGGCCGGCGGTGCGACGTTGGCCCAAGCCGCGGCGGCAGAATGACGTAGCGCCGCTCCTATACTCGGCGCGCATGCCGCCCATCGCCAGCGTGGACGTCCCGGCCTCGAGCGCGAACCTCGGCAGCGGCTTCGACTGCTTCGCCGCTGCCCTGTCGCTGAAGCTGCGGGCGGAGCTCTACGAGGCGGACGAGGCCGGCATCGTCCTCAACGCTCGTGGCGAAGGGGCCCCGAGCGACGGCGACTCCGGAGGCGACAACCTCCTCATCCGCGCGTTCCGCGAGGGCCTCCGCGCGTCCATGGCGCCGGGAGCCGGCGCGTGGCGCCTCGAGGTATCGAGCATGATCCCGTCGGCGCGCGGCCTCGGGAGCAGCGCCGCAGCCATTGTGGCGGGCGTCGTGCTCGGCGCGGCGGTCGGCCGGCGACAGGTGGGAGCCGACGAGCTGCTGGCGCTGGCCGCGCGGCTGGAGGGCCACCCCGACAACGTGGCCGCCGCGCTGTACGGAGGCTTCACCGTCGCGGTCGAGGACCGTGAGGGCATCACGTTGCGCCGCTTCCACGTGCCGGAGGCGTGGATCCCGGTCGCGTTCATCTCGCAGACCGAGGTGCGGACCCAGGACATGCGGGCCGCCCTCCCTGCCACGGTGTCGCACGCCGCCGCCGCCCGGCAGGCCGGACGCAGCGCCCTCCTGGCGACCGCGATCATGACCTCCGATGCGGCGCTGCTCGGCGCGGCGATGGCGGACGAGCTGCACCAGCCATATCGCATCCCGAAGATCCCTGGCGCGCGTGAGCTCATCGAGCTGGCGCGCGATCGCGGAGCGGCGGGAGTGTGCCTCTCGGGCTCAGGGCCAACCGTGCTCGCGATCTGCGACTCCCCGGCCGTCGCGCACGCCGTCGAGAAGGCCTGGATCGCGTCCGGCCTGCCGGGAATGGCCACGCGACTGCGCTTCGACACGACCGGCGCGCGGCTGGAGGCGGCGGACTAGCCGGTCCCCCGGCGACATCGGCCGACGAGGAGCCTGGCGGCTACCATCGGCGGGCCATGAGCCTCGTGACCCTCGCGGGCGTGTCGAAGAGCCACGCCGCCCAGCACCTGTTCAGCGAAGTCGGCCTGCAGATCAGCGCCGGCCGTCGCGTCGCGATCGTGGGCCCGAATGGGGCCGGCAAGACGACGCTGCTCGAGATCATCACCGGCGACCAGGAGCCGGACACCGGCGAGGTGACGCGAGCTCGCGACCTCGCGATCGGCTACCTGCGGCAGGAGGTCGCGGAGAGCAAGGGGCGCAGCGTCGTGGCGGAGGTGATGGCCGGCGCCGGCGAGGTGAGCGGCATCGAGCGCCGCATGCGCCACGTCGAGCTGGAGCTGTCCGACCCGGAGGATGAGGCCGAGCTCGCCGAGCTGATGGACGAGTACGGCCGGCTCCAGCATCGGTTCGAGGCGCTGGGAGGCTACGGCATGGAGTCAGAGGCGCGCCGCATCCTGGGGGGCCTCGGATTCGCCGATGCGGACGTGGAGAAGGACATCGGCACCTTCTCCGGCGGCTGGATGATGCGAGTCGCCCTCGCTCGTCTGCTCCTTCAGAACCCGGACGTGCTGCTCCTCGACGAGCCGACCAACCACCTCGACCTCGCGTCGGTGGAGTGGCTGCAGGGCTTCCTGGCCGAGTACGCCGGCGCGATCGTGCTCGTCAGCCATGACCGCGACTTCATCAACGAGGTCGCGAACAGAGTCGTCGAGCTGCACGGCGGGCGGGCGGTCGAGTACGTCGGCGATTACGCGGACTTCGTGGAGCAGCGCACCGAGCGCATGGCGCAGCTCGAGGCCATGGCGCGCAACCAGCAGCGCCAGGTCGCGCACACGCAGGCGTTCATCGATCGATTCCGCTACAAGGCAAGCAAGGCGCGCCAGGTCCAGTCGCGCGTGAAGGCGCTCGAGCGCCTCGAGCGCGTCGAGTCCCCGGTCGCCCGCGCGAAGAGCGTGAAGTTTCGATTCCCCGAACCGACGCGGTCCGGGCGCACGGTCATCACCCTGGACGGCATCGTGAAACGCTACGGCGACAACACGGTCTACGACGGCCTCGACCTCCAGCTCGAGCGTGGCCAGAAGGTCGCGCTCATCGGCCCGAACGGGGCCGGCAAGTCGACGCTGCTCAAGATCCTCGCCGGCGTGCTCGACTTCGAGGGTGGCGGCCGCGAGCTCGGCTCGAACGTGCGCGTTGCGTATTTCGCGCAGCATCAGATCGAGGCGCTGAACCCCGCCAACACCGTGTTCCATGAGCTCAACGACGCGGCGCCGGCGATGTCGACCACTGACATGCGCAAGCTGCTCGGCGCGTTCCTGTTCTCGGGTCCCGCGGTCGAGAAGAAGGTGAGGATCCTCTCCGGCGGCGAGCAGACGCGGCTCGCCCTCGCGAAGCTCCTCGCCGACCCCGCCAACCTGCTGTGCCTGGACGAGCCGACGAACCACCTCGACATCCAGTCGCGCGACGTGCTCGAGGACGCGTTGAATGCGTTCACCGGCACCATCGTGCTGATCACCCACGACCGGTATCTCATCCGCAGCGTCGCGAACACGATCATCGAGGTCAACGGCGGCACGGCGACCGTCTATCCGGGCGACTTCGAGTACTACGCCGCCAAGCGCGGGGTGGACATCGAGACGCGCGGCGCCGTCGAGGGAGCGCGGGCCACGCCGCGTGGCGTCGTGAGCGCCCCGGCGCGTCCGCGCCAGTCGGCCCGGGACGAGGCCGAGCGACGCAGGCGGGAGGCCGAGGCCAGGAACGCCCGGCACCGCCGCACACGCGAGCTGCGCGACGCGCTCGCCAGGGCTGAGGCGGAGGCCGCCGATGCCGAGAAGGAGCTCGCGGCGCTCATAGAGCGCCTCGCGGACCCGGCCGTGTACGCCGACGGCAACCTCGTCCGGGACCTCGTGGACCGTCACAACGACCTGCGCGACCGCAGCGAGCTGCTCGCGGGCGAGCGGGCGCGCCTGGCGGCCGAGCTGGCGGACGCCGAGCAGGAGAGCGAAGAGGCCGCCGGCGCGCGGCCAGTCGCCACTCGGTGACGGCGGGCGGCTCCGCGGGAGATTCGCGCAGCGGGCTGGGGGCTGGCCTCATCGTGCTCGCCGCCGTGTGCTTCGCCACGCTCGGGCCGCTGACCAGGTTCGCGGAGGAGGCGGGCGTGACGTCGCTGACGCTCGTCACGTGGCGGGCGGGGCTCGGCGCCGCGGTGATGGTCGGTTTCATCGGGGCCCGCTGGGCCACCGGCATCGCGCGCCCGGTCGGCATCGGCGCCATTCCCGCGCGAGATCGGTGGTTCATGCTCGCGGCGATCCTCGCGAACGCCACGCTCAACCTGAGCGTGTTCATCGCGTTCACCCGCATCAGCATCGCCCTGGCGCTGCTGGTCTTCTACCTGTATCCGGCGATCGTGGCCGTCGTTTCGGTCATCTGGTTCGGGGAGCGGTTGGATCGGCTCCGCTGGCTGGCGCTCGGAGTCTCCCTCGGGGGGCTCGTGCTCGTCCTGGCGGGAGCGGGCGGCGTCGGCGAGGTTGACCTGCTCGGTGTCGGGCTCGCGTTCTTCGGCGGCCTCGCACAGGTGTTCTTCGTGCTCGCCGCGCGGCACGGGTTCGCGCACATCCCCGGACCCCAGGCCGCAGGGCTCACGATGGCGGGCGCCTGCACGATCTACCTCGTGCTGAGCGCGGCCATCGGCACCCTTGGCCCGCTCGCCGCACCGCTGTCGTCAACGGCCGCCCTGTGGCCGGTCGCGGTTGCCGGCGTCGTCGGCGCGGGCGTGCCGACGGTCGCGTACATCACCGGCATCCGCATGCTGGGCCCGTCGCGGGCCGCCATCCTCGCCACCCTCGAGCCGGTGGTCGGGGTCGCGCTGGCGGCCTGGCTGCTGGGGGAGCTGCCGACGATCGTGCAGCTGGTCGGCGGCCTCCTCATCCTGGTGGCGGCCGTCCTCCTCCAGCTCGGGTCGCGCACCACGGCGGCCGACCACGAGGCAGTGCCCGGCTGAGAGCGCCCAGCGCGCCCTCTCAGCGCGCCATGAAGGCTCCGTGCACGGCCTGCGCGGCGGAGTCCGCGGCGGCCAGCGCGACCTCCGCCCACACGACGCGCATGCCGCCCTCGTCGAATGCTCCCTCGCCGTGCGCCGGGATCGGCAGCACCTCCGGCATCAGGGCGGCCGGCCCAACGAGGCTGATGCGCGCGATCCGCTCCTTCCGCTCCACGGCCAGCATCAGGACGCCGTCACCCTCGCGCGCGGACGCCCGAACGACGGTTCGCGGGGCGTCGTCGTCCAGCGCTCGCACCACCAGCTCCAGCCGGCCCCGGCGCGCGCGGCGGACGGCCACCGGGTGGACGATCTCGGAGCCCAACGCGGCGAGCAGCTCGAGCTGGAGGGCGTCCACCGCGGTCAGCAGGCGCGCCGCCGGGACGATGTGCGGATCCGCCTCGCTGATGCCGCCCACGTCCTTGAAGAGCTCGCAGCGGTCGGCGCGCAGCGCCTCGGCCAGCGCCACCGCCGTGAGGTCCGTGCCACCCCGCCCGAGGGTCGTCAGCTCGCCGTGCGTGCCGACTCCCTGGAAGCCCGCTACCACGGGACCAGCCCGTCGGCCAGCGCCGCGCGCAGCGGCCGCGAGAGCACACGTCGCAGCTCCGCGCCCAGGTGCGCGGCCGCGGTGCGGATTCCCGCCTCCGGCCCGGAGAACGAGCGCGACGGCATTCCACGCGCCTGGAGGCCGAGGGCGAAGAGCGCCGCGGACAACGCCTCCCCCGTGGCGAGGGCGCGGTCCGTCTCGCGGGCGACTGCCGACTCGGCTGCCTGGGCCGGCTGGCCAAGGCGATCGGCGGCGGGCCCAAGGAGCGCCGCCGCCGAGGTCAGGATGGCATCGGTGACACCCTCGAAGGCGCTCACCACCACCACCGGCCGGAGGCCGGCGGCCCGCTGGCGGGCCACCACATCGGCCGCCGCGGCGATGTCCTCCGGGCGGCGCAGCACCGAGCCGCCGAACTTGTCGACCACCACGCCGGAGGGGGGCCTCGGCACGACGCCCTCCCCTCAGGCCGACGAGGCGGCTTCGGCGACGATCCCCGCGCCGCGGGGCAGCGGCCCGCCCGACCGGACGATCGCAGGCACCTCGTCCAGCGACCGCACGAGGCGCACGTCGGCGGGTATCGGCTCGTGGGCCGGCGTGATGCTGCTCCCCTCGCCACGGTGCAGCCAGAGCGCATCCATCCCGGCCGCCCACGCGCCACGCACGTCGGCGCGGTACGAGTCGCCGACCA
>JBDTWT010000004.1:0-22805 GCA_040006555.1 Chloroflexota bacterium | reverse complement strand
CTCTCCCGGTTACAAATGGGGGCGGAGGGCCAATCACTCAGCTGCGAAGAGAGCCTCGAGCTGGGGCCGATCGGGAAAGTTGATGAGCACCCCGCGTTCGCGGCCACGGAACACGAACAGGCTGCCGGCCGCCACCGCGGACGCGCCGGCCCGGATCGGCTCCACCAGGTCCGCCCGGTCTCCCGCGCCGCCGCAGGCGATCACGGGCACGTCCACCGCCTCCGCAACGGAGCCGATGAGCTCGAGGTCGTACCCCTCCATCGTCCCGTCGCGATCGATCGAGGTGACCAGGATCTCGCCGGCTCCATTAGACGCCGCTTGCCGCGCATAGGAGGCGGGATCCAGGTTCAGCCCCCGGCGTCCGCTCTCCACGCAGGTCCGGTAGCCGCCGCCGGGCGTCCGCCGCGCGTCCACCGCCACGATCACGGCCTGTGCGCCGAAAACCGCCGCCGCCTCCCCTATGAGCGCGGGATTGTCAGCGGCCACGGTACCGAGGATCACCTTCTCGACCCCCGACGAGAGCACCCGGCGCACGTCGTCCAGGGTCGTGACGCCTCCGCCATACGAGAGCGGCACCCAGCACTCGGCCGCAAGGCGCTCGATGAGCTCGAAGGGTGGCGGCCGGCCCTCGACGGTGGCGCGGACGTCCAGCAGCGCGATCTCGTCCACCTCGAACCGGTTGAAGAGGTTGATGACGTTGATCGGGTCCCCGAGATAGGCGGAGTCCTCGAAGCCCACCGTCTTGACCATCGCCTCGTCGTCGAGCAGCAGGCACGGGATGACCCTCGGGATCGGCCGCGCGTCAGGATGCAAGGAAGTTCTCGAAGACCTTGAGGCCGAACCGGTGGCTCTTCTCGGGGTGGAACTGGATGCCGCCGATGTTTTCGTGCTGCACGGCCGATGCGAACCGGTACCCGTACGTCGTCCAGCCCGCGACGTCGGCCGGGTCGTCGCACTCGACGTGGTACGAGTGGGCGAAGTAGAAGCGCGGCGTCTGCTCGAAGCCCGCCAGGAGCGCCGATCCGTTCGTCGGCGACGCGTAGTTCCAGCCCATGTGCGGGACGCGGAGGCTGCGGTCCGTGCCGTCGAGCCGAAACCTGACGGCCTGCCCGCCGAGCCAGCCCAGGCCTGCGATGTCGCCCTCCTCGCTCCCGCGGAAGAGGAGCTGCATGCCCAGGCATACGCCGAGCACCGGCACCCGCTCGACCAGCGCCTTATGGGCGAGGGCCTCGACGATGCCGAGCTCGTTCAGCGTCCGCATCGCCGCGTCGAACGCGCCAACGCCCGGCAGGATGAGGCGGTCCGCCGCGGCGATGTCATCGGCCCTGTTGCTGATGCGCGCGGTGGCGCCCACCCGCTTGAGCATGTTCGGGATGGCGCCGAGGTTCCCAATCCCGGCGTCGACCACCACGAGGTTCATCGTCCGGGCAGGATACCGGGGTCCTTCCGCCCGTATACTCCGGCGCCGATGGGCATCCGCCGTCGTCGCCCCGCCATCCTGGTGGGGATGGGCGAGACCGCCGGCTACCTGACGCAGCTGGTTGCGGGCTTCCGTGGCGTGGGCGTGCGGGCTGACTTCCTGAACCTCGCCGACGATCCGTTTGGGTACGACAACGGTCCGCGCCCGCGATGGAGCTTCCGGCTGGCGCGTTGGCTCTCCCGGCGAAACGCGGACCGGCGCCGACCGAGACCACTGTGGGCCGGGGCATACGCTGCCGTCATGGTCGCCCTCTTCGTCGGGGCCATCGTGCGCTACGACACCTTCGTCTTCCGCGCCGGGAATTCCTTCTTCCGCCTCCACGAGCTGCGACTCCTGCGGCTCCTCGGGAAGCGCGTGGTCGTCGTGTTCTTTGGCAGTGACTCGAGGCCGTCGTACATGAACGGCTGGGAGGTCACGCGTGGCATCGTCGGCCAGCGGGCCGTCGCCGCGACCGCCGCCAAGCGGCAGATGGTGGCGCGCACCGAGCAGCACGCCAGCGTGATCGTGTGTCACGTCCTGTCCGCCCAGCTCCACCGGCGGCGCGCGGTCGCGTTCCTCGACGTGGGATTTCCACGCCCCGTCGAGACCAACGAGGAGGCACCTGCCGCTCGCTCTGGTGGACGCCCGGTCCGCGTGCTCCATGCCCCTTCGAACCCGGCCAGCAAGGGGACGCAGGCGATCCGCGACGCCGTCCAGGCCGTTCAGGCACAGGGCGTTCGTCTCGAGCTCGTCGTCGTCAGCGCGAGACCGAACAGCGAGGTGCTGGAGGCGATACGAGCGTGCGACTTCGTCGTCGACGAGATCTACAGCGACTCGCCGATGGCGGGCTTCGCTGCAGAGGCGGCTGCGGTGGGCCGGCCGGCGATCGTCGGAGGCTACGGGTGGGACGAGCTCAAGCGAGTGACCAGCCCTGATGCGATGCCGCCCGCGCATCTGAGCGATCCCGCCGGGCTCGCGGACGCCATCCTCCTCCTCGCCTCCGACGAGACGTATCGCATGGAGCTCGGCGCGCGCGCGCGCCGCTTCATGGAGGAGAACTGGTCGCCTGAGGCGGTTGCGCGACGCTTCCTGGCGTTGATCGAGCGGCGGGAGCCGGAGGCGTGGACGTTCGATCCGGCGGACGTCGCGTACGCCCACGGCACCGGGATCGCCGAGGATGGGCTACGGGAGGTGCTGGCCGGCGTCCTGGAGGCGGGCGGCCGTGCAGGCCTGTGCGTCGCGGACAAGCCGCGGCTCGAGCAGCGTCTGGTGGATCTCGCCGGCCCGCTGGCTTCACCATGCTGAGGGACTTCGTCCGCGACAGCGCCATCTACGGTGGCGCCTCCCTCCTCGTCCGTGGCCTCTCGCTCCTGCTGCTGCCGTTCTACACGCGCGTCCTGTCGACGGAGGAATACGGTCTCGTCGACCTCGCGACGGTCTTCATCACGCTCGTCCTGCTCACCGTCGCGCTCGAGGTCTCGCAGGGAGTCGCCCGCCTGTTTGCGGATGCGGATCCGGACGATCGCGTCGGGTACGCCTCGACGGCCCTGTGGTTCTCGATCGGGGCGTACGCGCTCTTCGTGGCGGTTGCCCTTCCTCTCGCCCCGGAGCTGAGCGCGATCCTGTTCGAGTCTCGCGAGCGCGCCGACCTCATGCGCCTCGTGATCGTGGCAGCCGCTCCGAACGGGATCTTCCAGCTCCTCATCAACCAGCTTCGCTGGCGGCTTCAGCCGATGGCCTACGCGGCGGGCAGCCTGACCTTCGCGTTCGTCTCGATCGGAGCGACGATCGTCCTGGTCCTCGTCGCGGACCTGGGCGTGGTCGGCGTCCTCCTCGGCCAGCTGATTGGGGCCATGGCCGGAGGCATCGTCTGCCTCCTTCTCGCCAGGGATCTCTATCGGCTCAGGTTCGACCGGGACAAGCTGATGGAGATGCTCCGCTTCTCGCTGCCGCTCGTCCCCTCGAGCGTCGGTGTCTTCGTGACCCTGTACATCGATCGCTTCGCGATCAAGGAGCTCATGACCGTCGACGACGTCGGCGTGTTCGGCATCGGCTACCGGATCGCGTCGGTCGTGTCGCTGCTCGTGCTCGCCGTGCAGACCGCGATCACCCCGCTCGTCTACGCGCGCTACCGCGACCCGGAAACGCCGGCCCAGCTCGCGCGAGTCTTCCGGTACTTCGTCGCTGGAGCGCTGGTGCTCGCCGTGGGTCTCTCCCTGTTCGCCCGCGAGATCCTGGTGGTGGTCACGACCCCTGCCTTCTACGGCGGCGCGGTGGTCGTGCCCCTCCTCGCCCCGGCGCTCCTGCTGTCGGCCATGTACGTGTTCGCTCCCGGCCTGGGGATCGCGAAGCGCACCGGGACCCAGGCCTCGATCACGCTCGCGGGGGCGGTTCTCAACACCGTCCTCAACTTCGTCCTGATCCCGGTGTGGGGGATCATCGGGGCAGCGGCCGCCACGCTCATCAGCGCCGCGGTGATCTTCGCGGCCTACATGATCACCAGCCAGCGGCTGTACTTCGTCCCGCACGGGTGGGGGCGCCTTGCGCTTGCGACCGCGCTGGCCGCCCTCGCCTCCCTCGTCGCGGTGCTCGCCCCGCTGCCCTCCGGGCCGGCGCTGCTCATGAAGGTGGTCCTCATGGCCGCCACCGTGGGGATGGTCGTTCGCGTCGGGCTCATCGACCCGGCCGATGTCCGTGAGGCGGTCCGCGGCCTGCGCGCGGCAGCCCGCGTTCGGTGACGGCCGACTCGCGCGATTCCCGGCCCCTCTAGCGGAACTTGCCGCCATTCGCAACGAACTACGAGGCTGGACCCGCCTCGTGATGCCCCTTTGCGCGCGGCGTCAAAGGGTGATCACCGATGCGAGGCATCCGCGCCCCGAATCGGTCCATCTTCGTAGTTACTGCCGCCTGGTGACAAGCGCCACGACTGACGGGTCAGCGGATCAGGATGACCTCATGCCCAGTGGGCGCGGCCTGCCAGGCGCTGTCCGCCGTCGCCACGGGCATGCCCAGGCGGTGGGCCAGCGCGAGGCACAGCCGATTACCGAGGCTCAGGGCCGAGTCGCGGCGCCAGAGGCCGGCCGCGATTTCGGCGTCGGCCTGCGTCACCTCCGCGACGCGCAGCCCGAATGAGTTCAGGAGCCGAGCGGCAAGCTCCGGCTCGGCACCGTGCTGGCGAACCTTCTGAAGCACCTCTGACCAGTTTGCGGCGCCGATGAGCCCCTCCATGAGGAGCGGCTCGGCTGCCTCGCTCCCCGGCTCGTCCTGAAGCCAGACGAGGACCACAGAGGCATCGACGACCGTCGTCACGCGGATTCCGCGGCGGCCTCGGCCCGGCGATCGCGCGCCAGTTCATCCGCCATGCTGACCTTGACGCCGGCCAGCATGCCGCGCAGGCGAGCCTTCACCTCGCCGCGTGGCAGGAGCGTGATCCCGCCGCCCTCGACGATGGCAATGAGCTGGCTGCCCTCCTCGAGGCCCAGCTGTCGGCGAAGCGGCGCGGGGATCACAATCCGACCCTTTGGTCCCACCTCGACGGCATAGGTGTCACTCATTGCCATACAGTGTCACATGGAGCGACACTCGTCAAGGGCAGCTGTTGACGAATGTAAGTTGCTCGGCTAGAGTTCCTGACATGTTGAGCGTCGCTTCTGTTCTCCGGGGCCGGATCGCGGCTGCACCTCCCCGCACCTTCCTGCGGGCTTCGGAGCTGTGCACCGATATCACATCTCGACGCGCGGCGGATACTGCCTTGACGCGCCTCGTGGACGATCCCTCTGTCCCACTCGTACGCGTCCGTCGTGGTCTCTATTGGCGAGGTGTCCCTTCGCGATTCGGAAAGGGAGCACCGAGCCCGAGTGAGATCGTGCTTGCTGCCGTCGGCGAGCGCGGTGGCATCGGGCCGTCAGGATGGAGTGCGAGTCGAGACCTCGGGATCACGACTCAACGGCCAGCCGTCGAAGAGTTCGCCACGGTAGCCACTCCGCCAACCGGCATCCAAGGCGTTCGCTTCCATCGACGCAACAACCCGAAGCGGGCAGGCCTGCGGTATCACGAGATCGCGACCCTCGAGGCGTTGCGTGACTGGCCTGCCTACTCGGAGGGCGACTGGGACGCACTCGTGCGATCAGTGCGTTCGCTGACTCGGGCGCACAAGGTTCGTCCATCCGCGCTTCGCGATGCCGCGCGCTTTGAGCCCGACGCCGCGCGCGAGCGACTCAGGGATCTCCTGAACGCCGCTGGGTGACACGACTCCTGGGTTCCGAGGATCTCGCCGGCTTGGTCGATGCTGCATCGCGAGCGTTGGGCATCCCGCAAGCCGACATCGAGAAGGACATCTGGGTCGTCGAGGTTCTTCGTTCGGTTTTCCAGCCGATCGCGGGAGCTCGCGTCGTCTTCAAAGGCGGCACGAGCCTGAGTAAGGCCTACGCGATCATCGAACGGTTCTCAGAAGATGTCGATCTCCTGATCGTTGCGGATGACGGCGTTGGCCGAGGCACGCTCGACCGCATCCTGAAGGACTTGCCTCGCAGGGCCGCCACGGCTCTTGGGATCAGCGGAGCCCGGGAAGGCGGCTCCGAAACCGGAGTCCACCGCAGCGAACGCCTCGCGTACCCGGCTGTCCACCCGGATCCTGGCCGAGTCAAGCCCGGCGTGCTCCTCGAGATGGGAGTCCGGGGGGGACCGGAGCCCGCCGAGACGCGAGAGATCCGCTCCTATGCCGCCGACTGGGCTCTGAGCACGAGCGCTGCCACATTGGACGACTTCGAGGAGTTCGCTCCCGTCGCGGTTGTCGCACTCCGGCCCGAGCGTACCCTCATTGAGAAGCTCGGTATCGTGCATCACCTCGCATCGACGTTCCCCGACAGCGCGGCGAGAATCCCGGCGGCGGGACGCCACGTGTACGACATCTTCCGGTTACTCGGCGACGACGATGTTCTCGCGGCTCTCCTCAAAGACGGCATCGCCGCCACCATGGCCGCTGATGCCGACCGTCGCAGCGCAATGAACGAATGGCCGTTTACGCCCCGTCCGTTACGAGGGTTCGCAACGAGCCCGGCCTTCTCGGACGGTCCTGCGGCTGACGCGCTTGCAGCCGCGCTTTCGGAGGCGACTACCCTCGTCTGGGGCGCGGTACCCACCTATCAAGAGGTGGTCGGGAGAGTGCGGTCGGCCGCCGGCGTACTGTAGCGGCGGAGTCGTCCGCGTTGAGCGACAGGAACTAAGCCCACGCGCCGATGGAGCCCGCCCGTCAGCTCTCGGTGACGGCCGACTCGTGCGGCAGGATGTGCCACCAGATCTCGCCCGGCGGGAGCACGATCGGCTCACCCGTATCGGTGTAGGTCCAGGTGGTGCCGTCCGCGGCGGTTGGGCGCGACCAGCTGATGGCGTAGGCGTGGCCCTGCGTGTACAGGACTCCCTCCCCGCTGCCGACCAGGTGCTGGAAGCGCCGGGGGTTGCCGCCCGGATCGGGATCGCCGAAGACGACATCCTGCGTCACGCGCTGGACGATCAATGACGTGAAGGCCAGCGGCTCCTCGGTGGCCTCGTCCACGACCTCGACGCCCTGGTCGCTGCGGATGTACGCGCCGAGCTCCTCGTCCCAGTCCCAGCCGAAGTCCCAGTAGCTGTTCGTGCTGATGCGCAGGCTCTCGACCACGCGGCCGCCCGGGAACTCCGGGTCCTCGTCGAAGGTCCACGGCGGGCGCACCGGCTCGACCTGGTCGGCGAGCGCCATGAGCCGCGCGTGGGTATCGAGGTCGGCGCGCATCGCCTCCAGGTCGACGTAGAGGTTGTGCGGGGGCCGTCGGGGCCCGTAGCGCGCGTACCAGGGCCATCCGCCCACGATCCCGTTCGGGTAGGGCATGCCGGCGTTGATGAAGCGCTGCACCGCGCCGGGGCTCGCGCCGAAGCCGACCGTGAGGACGTGAATGTCCTGCCAGAGGTCGATGTTGTGGTACCGCGCACTGCGCACGGGGCCCGTCATGCCCAGGGTCGGCTCGCACAGGAAGATGGCGGTGAAGCGGGTCGTGTCGCCTTCCACCAGCGTCTCGACCACGATCTCGGCCTTGCTGATGTTGCGGCCCGGTCGTGCCTCGGGGTGGTTCTCGATCTGGACTGCCAACGCCGGCTCCTCCGGCACCGCCCCCTCCGGCAGGGGCTGACCGTCCGACCCGAACAGGGTCTCGCCGTCGAGCGGGCAGCGAGCGGTCGGCATCGGAGTGGGCGACGGTGACGCGGTCGGCGACGGTGACGCGGTCGGCGACGGTGACGGCGTCGCGGTGGGCCGCGGGGTCGGCGACGGGGTTGGCTCGGGCGTGCCGGCGGTGATGGCGAACGCGACAAGGCCGCCGATGAGAACGGCAGCCACGCCGATCGCGATGGCGGCCAGCAGACGCCGGTTCGGCCCGCGGCGAGGTGAGGTGGGGTGCGATGACATGCGGCTGAGTCTAGATGGATACGGCTTGCTCGCTATGGCCCGATCGGACCAGCGCGGGCAACCGATACGGGCCAGCCGACGTCTTGGGGGCTCGCGCACGCGCGCCCTATACTTCCCTGCCCCCGATCATCCAACGGAGTTCCGTGACGGCTTATCGAGTCGAGCGTCGCGCCGATCCGCGTTCCGCGACGGCCGCGCTCCTTTCATTCCTCTTCCCTGGCGTCGGCCAGGCCTACAACGGGCAGTGGGCCCTTGCCGGCCTGCTGGCGCTTCCGGTGCTGCTCATCGTCGGCTTCGCCGTCCTGCTCGTCGTGCGAGACGGGTCCGCCGTCGTCAGCCGCTTCCTCGACGCGCGGCTCCTGGTCGCCCTGATCGTCCTCGATCTTGCGCTCCTGGGCTGGCGCCTGATCGCGATCCTCCAGGCGCACGGCCTGCGCTCCGGCCTCGCGCTGCGGGCTTGGCCGGCCTGGATCACCTACGTACTGGTCGTCATGACGCTCGCCATGCATGCCGTGCCCGCCTACTACGCCGCCAAGGCGATCGACACGCTCGGCACCGTTGCGCTGGAGGGCGGCGGTGAGCTGTTCGACCAGCGTGAGGGTCGCGACATCGTGATCACCCCGCCGACCAACGAGCCGGAGGTCAGCCAGGGCGAGCGCCTCACGGTGCTCCTCATCGGCATCGACTACGCCCCCGGGCGGGTGACGAACCTCACCGACACGATGCTCGTCGCGACACTCGATCCGGAAACCGGCGAGGGCGCGATGGTCTCGGTGCCACGTGACCTGTACGGGGTTCCGCTGCCGGACGGTCGCACGTACGACGCAAAGCTCAACTCGCTGATGGCGGTCGCCAACGGCGACCCGGACAACTACCCGATGGGCGGTCCGGGAGCCCTGAAGGGTGCGATCGGGGAGCTCCTGGGGACGGACATCCACTACTTCGCGGCGATCGACATCGAGGGGATGCGCGACATGATCGACACCTTGGGCGGAGTCGAGGTCACGGTCGAGCGCGCGATCAACGATCCGCAGTACCAGGATCCGTTCACGCTGCGGCAGGGCTTCTCGATCACTGCCGGCACGCATTTCCTCGACGGTGACACCGCCCTCGCGTACGTGCGGTCGCGCATGGGCGAGGGCGACAACGACTTCACTCGCGCCGATCGCCAGCAGCAGGTCCTCACCGCGATCGCCGCGAAGCTCACCGCGGGGAACCTCCTCTACACGCTCCCCGGTCTGCTCGACGCGGTTCGCAACAACATGGCCACCGACATCCCGGCTGTGCGCATCCCGGACCTGGCAGCCGTGGCCCAGGAGGCCAACCTCGGGAACCTTGAGCGCGTAGTCCTGGAGCCACCGGAGTACGTCACGCCCGAGCCGTTCAGCGCCGCCGGCTACATCCTCCATCCCAACCTGGAGGCGATCCGCGAGCTCGGCCGGCGCATCTTCGAGACCCAGACCGCGTCGGCGCCCTGATCGCGTCGGCCGCCTCTCCCCACTTGCCGCCAAGCGGCAGTAACTACGAGGCTCGGCCGCACTCCTGATGGCGATGTGCACGTGGTGGCAAGAACCGACCAGGCAACCACGCCAACTGGGTCTGTCGGCATGTCATCTTCGTAGTTGCTGCCGATTGGCGATAAGTCCCGACGCCATCGATGATATTTGACGGGCCGGTATACTTGCCCATGCCTTCCCAGACCGTCGTGGCCGAGGTTCCACGCGAGTTCGGGCGCATCACTTCGGAGGGACTGTTGGAACGGACCGGGCTCTATCCCGCCGCGTCCCGCCGTGCGTCCTTGGGTGCCTACGCCGCCGTCAGGCGAGTCGTGGACGTCATCGGCTCCTTCGTCCTCCTGGTCGTCCTCTCGCCGGTGCTGGTCGTCATCGGCCTGGCCATCGCGCTCGACTCCGGCATTCCCATCATCTACCGATGCGAGCGCCTGGGCCGCTCGGGCCGCCGCATCACCGTGCTCAAGTTCCGCACGATGCGCAACGGCAGCCACCATCACCTCGCCGACCTGCTGAGCGCGGACGAGATGCGCGCCCTCGAGTACAGCCAGAATCGGAAGCTGCGGAACGATCCACGTCGGACCCGCGTCGGCAGCTTCTTGCGCAGAAGCTCGCTGGACGAGCTGCCGCAGCTCCTCAACGTGTTCGCCGGTGACATGAGCCTGATCGGCCCGCGGCCGTATTTCGCCGATGAGCTGCTTCACCGCGTCGAGGCCCTGGAGATCCTGAGCGTGCGTCCGGGAATCACGGGGCTGTGGCAGACCAACGGTCGCTCGGACCGAACCTTCGAGGAGCGGATCGCGTACGACCTCGAATACGTGCGCGGGGTCGGGATTCGCATGGACCTGCGGATCGTGTCGCGGACCCTCTCAGCCGTCTTCAGCGGGCGCGGCGCGTACTGAAGCCCCGTCGCGTCTTCATCGGCATCACCGAGGTCGCCGGCTATTTCGGCAACCTCCAGCGCGGCCTCGAGGAGCTCGGAGTCCCCACCACCTACCTCGACCTCTCGGGCCACCCGTTCGGGTATCGGCGCCCAACCGCGATGGGCCGATGGGGTGGCATGAGCATCTCCCTGGCGATACGCGCCACACGCTCCCGTGGACCCGCACGTCGCCTGTGGCGAGCGGCGTGGCTGATCAGCTACGTCCTCCAGATGCCCGCCCGGATCGCGTTGCTGCTCGCCGCCGTGGCGCGCCACGGCGTCTTCATCCTGTCGTCCGACACGTGGGTGCACCGACGCCTGGACCTGCCGCTCCTCAGGCTCCTGCGCAAGCGGATCATCCTGGTCTTCACCGGCAGCGACCACCGCCCGCCGTACCTCGACGGCTGGTTCGGTGCGCGCGAGTCCACCCCTGCGTGGAGCGACCTTGCCAGAGCGACGCGACGGGTTCGCCAACGGGTCGCGACGGCGGAGCGCTACGCCGATGAGATCGTGGCGCTGCCCGCGTCGGCTCACTTCCATACGAAGCCGATCATCGACTTCCTTCGGGTAGGGATCCCGTTCGCGCTTCCGGCCACGTCGGACGCCGCAGCCGCCCCCGGACCCTTCCGCGGGGAAGGCGTGCGCGTGCTGCACAGCCCGTCGAACCCGGTCGGCAAGGGGAGCGACCTGGTGCGCGCCGCGATCGAGCAGCTCCGCGCCGCGGGACATGCCATCGATTACGTCGAGATCGCCGGCCGTCCGCACAGCGAGGTGCTTGCGGCGCTGCGCGACTGCGACTTTGTGGTCGACGAGGTCTTCAGCGACACGCCGATGGCCTCCTTCGCGACCGAGGCCGCCACATTCGGCAAGCCGGCCGTCGTCACCGGCTACTACGCCGAGCTGATCGCGGACGAGCTTCCTCCCGAGGCAATCCCGCCGAGCCTCTTCGAGATGCCGGACAAGCTCACCGCGGCGATCGAGCGGCTGCTCGTCGACGAGCCATTCCGCCTCGCGCTCGGCGCCCGGGCGCAGGCCTTCGTGTCGAAGAAATGGAACCCGGTGACGGTGGCCGGCCGGTACCTGCGGATCATCGACGCCGAGGTGCCGGACGACTGGCGCTGGGATCCGGCTCGGCAGCGCTACCTCTACGGCTGGGGCATGCACCGCGAGCTCGTGGCGTCCACCGTCCGTGGTTTGGTCGCGTCGGCCGGGCCGACTGTGCTCCAACTGAGCCACAACCCTGCGGTGGACACGCGTCTCCGCGACCTCGCGAGTGCGGCCCACGGGGACCGCCCGCCCACATCGGCCGTGATCAGCCGAGACGGGTAAGATCACGGCCGTGCAGTCTCGCCGACCCCTGAGGTCCTGGTGAGGGCAGAAGGGGCGAAGGACGAGTCCGGGTGGCGACCCGGGACGTTAGATCGTCTGCGAGCTCTCGCCCGTCGTCTCCTCATCGCCATCCTTGGTTCTCGCGGTGAGGCCCGAGCGCACTCGTCCTACCATCGCGTCCTCCGTACGGTAGGTCGATTCGGACCCCCTGAGGACGAGACCACCAGAGCCATGCTAGGTGCGGTCGCCACCCGATCACGGACGATCATCGACGTCGGCGCGAATGTTGGGCGGTATGCCTGGTTCCTGCGGCGCCACGCCCGACCCGAGGCCACCCTGATCGCATTGGAGCCCCACCCTGCGGCTGCCCGCCTGCTCCGTCGCGCCGTCGCCGCCCAGCCCGGCTCCACGGTGTTGGAGGTCGCAGCGGCCGACACCGACGGCCGCGGCGCCCTGCGTGTTCCTCGCGGCTCGTTCGGGAGTCCGGTGCCCGGCCTCGGCTGGGTGCAGACCCGTGACTTCGGCAAGCGGGACGAAGACATCCAGATAGAGCTGCGACGGATCGATGGCCTCGTGGATGACGGCTCAATCGATGTCCGTGCGCCGGTGTTCATGAAGATCGATGTCGAGGGGAGCGAGGGGCGGGTCCTTCGGGGGGCGGAGGGCCTGTTGCAACGCGAGAGGCCGATCATCTACTTCGAGTGCCAGGCCGCGTTGCTCGCGCGGCAGAACGAGACGGCTGAGGGCGTGTGGCAGGTGCTCGATCGCACGGGATACAGGGTCTTCGGAAACGTGAACGGAGCGTTCGTGCCGGTCAGCGGCGTGGAGTCGGAGATCGTGAACTACCTCGCCATTCCGACCGAGGCCGTCGGCATGCCGCGCGACACGTTCGACTCCGAAGCTCTGGCTGCGGTCTTCGACGTGTGGGCGGCGGATGGACCGGGAGCCTGACGTGCCCGAGACCCCGGAGATGACGCTCACCCACCCCTCCGACGCACCGTCCGGTCCGCGGCCCGCCGACCTGCGGGTGGTCTGGCTGTTCTTCGTGGCGCTCGCGATCCTGCTGGCCGGCTACATGTTCCTCGGCCGGGGCTTCGCGCACCTGGGGATGCCGCCCATCTACGTCGGCGAGGTGGTCCTCCTCATCGGATTGATCGCGACCGCCATCGCATGGGTCAGGTTGAGGTTGCGACCGCGCCTGTCGCTGGTTGTCTGGTTGCTCATCGGATTCATGGTGCTCGGGCTGGCTCGGACCCTTCCCTATGTCGGGATGTACGGCGTCGACGCCCTTCGAGATGCCGTGCTCTGGGGCTATGTGGTCTTCGCGCTGATCATCTACGTGCTCGCGGATCGAATGGTGGCGTTGGGCGCCCTCCGGCTGTATGGCTGGGTCGTGCCGGTCTTCGCCCTGTGGCTCCCGATTGCTTTCAACATATTTCTGGTCCTGAGCGCGAGCATCGGCCCCGACGATCGTGGCTCCAACGTCCCCCTCGTGTTTTTCAAGAGCGGCGACATGGCCGTCCACATCGTGGGTTCGATCGCGTTTCTGGTCCTCGGAACGTCCGCCGTCACGTCCCTCCGAGCGTTCCTCTGGCGGGCGGCGATTGTTGTGCCGCTCCTGTGGACCGCCCTTGTCGCCGGTGCAACCAATCGCGGCGGGCTGGTGGCCGTGTTCGTCGGCCTCATCGCCGTGGCAGCGCTGACTCGTCGGCCCCGGAACTGGCTGCCCGTGGTTGCTGCTCCGGCGGTGCTCGCCGTGGCTTTCGCCGTCCCCACATTCCTCGCCGCCCTGCCGCAGCCAACGGCCTCTCCCCTCGCATCGGATTCGGCCTCGTCCGCAGCAGAGCCGTCCCCGCGCCAAAGCGGCACGGCGTCCGTCGACGGCGTCGGCAACCCCGGGTTTGAGTCCGGCGAGCCGCACACGGCCTCGATCGCCGAGTGGGAGCTCGTGGCGGGGTCGGCCACGATCATCGAAGGCGGGTTCGAGGGCGCACGCTCGGCGATGATTCAAACCCCGGAAGGGGCGAGCGGCGCAGCGATCAGAAGCGACCACTTCGACGTGGGGGGCGGCGATGACGTTTCCGTTGCCGTCGCGGTGCGGGCCGTCGCGGGCAATGCGACGCTGGAGGTCTACATCGACTGGTACGGCGATTCCGCCCGGTTGTCGAGCACGCTCATGGACACGCTGTCCACGGGGGGCGTGACGACCTGGCAGGCGGCGGGCGGCGTCCAGAAGGCGCCTCCCGATGCGCGGCGGGGTCAGATCCGCCTGAGACAGGCACCGGGTGGGACGGCGATCGGCGTGGATGACGTGATCTTGCGTTCGCTCCCGGCGCGCTCTCTGGTGACAAATCCAGGCTTCGAGCTGGGCGCGCCTGCGGACGGCACGATCGGCGGCTGGAGCGTGACCTCGGGCGCCGCCGCGATCGTCGAAGGCGGCGGGTACCTGGGCGGCAATTTCGCTGCGATGCAGAGCGTGGGGGGACCCTACACGTCGTCAATCGCCAGCAGCCGGTTCCCCATCGCTGCCGGCGAAGATCTCTCGGTCTCATTGCGAATAAAGGCCGTCGACGGTAGGCCGAGCCTGGTGGCGTTCGTGAACTGGTACGACAGCTCAGGCGATCAGATATCGACGCTGCCGGTCAGCGACCTGCCCACGGAGGGCGCCACCACTTGGCGAGAGTCGACCCGCATCGTCACCGCCCCGGAGGAGACCTCTACCGCCGAGATCGTCGTGTGGGAGGCCGCCGGGGACTCGACGCTCGGCATCGACGAGATGATCGTTCGCGCCGGAGACTTCATCGTCCCTCCGCCGATGCCCGAAGGCCGACCTGCCACGATCGAGCAGATCATCGAGAACATTACGAGCGTCTTCTCGGATGTCGAGGACGAGGGGCTCGAGGGGACGAAGCGCTTCCGCCTGCGATGGTGGGGCGCGATCGTCAATTACACGGTCTTCGGCGAGTACTTCTGGACCGGAAAGGGATTCGGCATCAACCTGGCCGATGCGGATGGCTTCCAGGCCAACGAGGATCGTTCCCTCCGCGCCCCCCACAACAGCCACATCACGGCCCTCGCGAGGATGGGCGTCCCGGGCTTCGTGCTGTGGGTACTCCTCCAGGGGGCGTTCGGAATCGGCCTTCTGAGGTCTGTCTTCAGGAACCGTCGGGCTGGCGACGCGCGTCTCGCGGCCGTGGGAGCGTGGATTCTGGCCTACTGGGTTGCAATGATGGTCAACACGTCCTTCGACCCATATCTGGAGGGTCCGCAGGGCGGGATCTGGTTCTGGAGCCTCTTCGGGCTGGGGATGGTCGTCATGCGCCTGACCCTGAATCGTCGCGAGGCGTGAACGCCGATCCCCACGTCGGCCGGGTGCTGCAGGTCCACACTCGCTACCGACAGGGGGGAGGAGAGGACCAGGTGGTCGAGGCCGAGAGGCAGCTCTTGGAGGCTGCCGGCGTGTCCGTCCAGCAGGTCATCTTCCACAACGCGGACCTGCGTGAAGGGCGATCGGCCGCTGCGGACGTCCGGCTGGCGGCGTCGGCGATCTGGTCGCGCGCTGCGGTTCGGCGCGTGCGGCATGCGATACGGGCACAGCAGCCTGACGTGATGCACGTGCACAACACGTTCGCGGCGGCGTCGCCGTCGGTCTTCACCGCCGCGGATGGCCTGCCCGTCGTTCACACGCTCCATAACTACCGGATGGTGTGCCCCGTCGCGACAGTATTCCGCGACGGCCACGCCTGTACCGATTGCGTGGGACGAGCCGTGCCTTGGCCCGGAGTGCTCCACGCGTGCGTCCATGGCTCGCGTGCGCAGTCGGCTGTGGCTGCCGCGACCGTCACGCTGCACCGCGCCGTGGGCACCTTCCGGCGCCATGTCGGGACTTACGTTGCCCTGACAGCCTTCCAGCGCGGGCTGATGATCGAGGGTGGCCTTCCCGCCGACCGTATCCGTGTGATCTCCAACTTTCTCGAGCCGGATCCCGGCGCCGGCGAGCGGCCGCGATCAGGAATTCTGTACGTCGGTCGCCTCGCCGAGGAGAAGGGAATTGGTGTGCTGCTGCGTGCCTCCGTCCTGGCGGGCGTTCAGGTGCGAGTAGCTGGCACAGGTCCGCTCAAGTCTGCCGTGGAGCAGGCGGCTGCTACCGGGGACATCGTCCACGAAGGCTCGCTCGAGCCATCGGCCGTCATCGGGGAGCTCCGGACCGCGACCGCCCTTGTCCTCCCGTCGATCTGGTTCGAGGGCTATCCGCTCGCGGTCGTGGAGGCATACGCGACCGGCACGCCGGTGATCGCCAGCCGCATCGGGTCGCTTGCCGAGATCGTCCAGGACGGTGTGACGGGCCTGCTCGCAGAACCGCACGACGCCGATGGCCTGGCAGACCGCATGCGATGGGCGACGGAACACCCGACGGAGATGCGTCAGATGGGTCTCAGTGCTCGGCGCCACTACGAGACGCACCTCCGGGGAGCGAACCACCTCGATGCGCTGATGCAGGCGTACCGAGCCGCCGGCGCCCGAGGCTCAGCGGATCGCGACGACGTTGAGCTTGTTGCCAAGCCGGCCGACGATCAGGTTCGCGAGGCGCCATCCGAAGACCGCCAGGGGTAGTAATGGTCGCCGGCTGAGGAGCCGCATCGCCGGACCTGGCACATGCTGGTAGTACATCGCGTAGCGCTCCGCGAGGACGACCCGGAATCCGGCCTCGCGGAGGGTGGCGCTTACCTGCTCCGGCTGTAGCCGCTCCACACGGTTGCCGGCGCCCTCGCGTTCGAGCGCGAGGCCAAGACGCACCGCGACCGATGTCGCCGCCGCGCGCGCGGGCTCGCTGATGCACACCGCGCGACGCGCGACGCGCGCCATCTCGGCGATGCCGGCCCATGGGTCCTCGAGGTGGTGCAGCCCGTCGTGGACGTACACGAGATCCACCGAGTTGTCTGCGAACGGAAGATGCTCGACGTCGGCCACGATGGGCTCCACCGCGAGACCGTGGCGCCTTGCTCGTTCCCGGACGCGGGCCGCCGACCCCAGGGAGATGTCCGACGAGATCACCGACGCGCCGGCCGCCGCGAGGAATTCGGCGTCCATACCGGAGCCACCGCAGACCGTGAGGGCCGTCCAGCCGTCAAGGCGCCCGCGGAACGGCCGCACGCTCCGACGAAACTTCTCGGCCAAGAGAAACCGATAGAACCGCGGCGCGCCCGCTGGGCGCTCGATCTCGAACTCGGCGAGTACCTCGCGGTCGAACCAGGCCGACTGGGCCGCCTTGTGCGCGTCCTCGGGCTCGCCGTGGGCGTGCGTTCCGCTGTCCCGTGCGATGTGGTCGAGCTCGTCGTGCTCCACAGCGGCGCTGTTCTCGACCAGCACTGGAGTTCCGTCCGCGACCGGATAGGTTCGGCCGCATGCCGAGCACTGGTAGCCATCTGCCCCCAGGGTCAGGCTACCGGCGCAGGTTGGGCAGACGATCAGGTCGCTGAGAACGGGAGATCCTCGCTGCAACACATCCGAGCGGTCTGGGGCATCATGACGTTCGTGGCGAAGATCCTCATTGTCGGCATCAACTATCGGCCAGAGACGTCCGGCATCGCACCCTACACGACGGACTTCGCGGAGCACCTGGTTGGGGCCGGCCACAGCATCACGGTGATCACCGGCTTCCCTCACTATCCAGCCTGGCGATTGCAGCATGGCGAAACGCGGTGGCGGGCCACCGAAATGCGCGGCGGGGTGCGCGTGCTTCGCCGCCGGCATTATGTCCCGCGGTCCCAGAGCGCGGGCCGGCGAGCCATGTACGAGGGCAGCTTCCTCGTCCACGGCGCGCTGTCGCGACCTGAACGCCCGGACGCGGTGTTCGGCGTCATTCCGAGCCTCAGCGGCGGCCTCCTCGCCCGGTTCTTCGCCGCGCGCGCCGGGGTCCCGTATGGCTTGATCGTCCAGGATCTGATGGCGCCGGCAGCGAGGCAGAGCGGAATTCGCGGTGGGACTCGCGTCGCGGGAGCTACCGCGTTCGCAGAGCGCTGGGCGATGGCCAGGGCGCATACGGTCGCGACGGCGTCGGAGAGCTTCCGCCCGTATCTGCGAGAGCTCGGAGTCGACGAGCATCGGATTCTCGACCTTCCGAACTGGACACACGTTGGACTGCCGACTGCCGACAGGGACGCGACGCGCCAGCGCCTCGGCTGGCCCCCAGACCGAACCGTGGTGCTCCATGCCGGCAACATGGGGCTCAAGCAGGGCCTCGAACAGGTGATTGAGGCTGCCCGGCGCGCGGATGCTCTGGGCGCGCCCTCGCTGTTCGTGCTCATGGGCGATGGCAGCCAGAGGGCTGCCCTCGAGTCGAAGGCGCGTGGGGTGGAGCGTATTCGCTTCCTCCCGTTCCAGCCCGAGGACGAGGTTCCCAACGTCCTCCATGCGGCGGATGTGCTTCTCGTCAGCGAGCGGGCAAGCGTCATCGACATGTCGCTTCCCAGCAAGCTCACCTCGTATTTCGCGGCTGGCCGGCCGATCGTCGGCGCGGTCCCTGCCGCAGGCTCCACCGCGCGAGAGCTCGAGCGCTCGCGGGCAGGCGTCATCATCCCCACAGGCGACCCGGACACCTTGAACCGGGTCGTTGGGGAGCTCCGCACCGACGAGCGGCGCGCCGAAGCTCTGGGCTCGGCGGGCCGGACGTACGCGGCGTCGGCGCTGGACCTCGGAACTGCGCGGTCGCGGATGGACCTCGTGCTCGAACGAACCCTCGATGGCGCACGTCGAAGGCGGACAGGCCCGGCTCCTGTTGCCGATCGGCGGTCCTTCAGGCTGCTGGGCGTGCGGATCAATGCGGCTCCGTTCGCGGAGGTGCTCGAGAAGGTTCTGCGGGCGCCCCGGAATGGCGATCGCCTCTCCCTCCACTTCGCCACGGCACACATGCTGGTGATGGCACAGGAAAGCGAGCGGCTCCGCGAGGCATTAGCCGAAGGTCTCGTACAACCGGATGGGATGCCGCTCGTCTGGCTCGGGAGGCGCGCCGGCCTCCCTGTGGAGCGCGTATGCGGTCCCGACCTCCTCCCCGCGGTGATCCGGGAGGGGATCAAGGAAGACCGGTCGCATTTCTTCTACGGCGGAGCCCCCGGAGTCCCCGAGGCGCTTGCGGCGCGGATGTCCAGCCGATATCCCGGCATGCGCGTCGCCGGCACGCTGTCTCCTCCGTTCCGGGCTCTGTCACCCTCCGAGGAGGAATCGGTCATCGCTCGGATCAACGACGCCGAGCCGGACTACGTCTGGGTCGGCCTCGGGACTCCGAAGCAGGATCTATGGGTCGCAGCCAACCGGCCGCGGCTCAATGCCGCGGTCCTGCTCGCGGTTGGGGCCGCCTTCGACTTCCACGCAGGGCGCAGGCGCCGTGCCCCGCGATGGATGCAGCGCAGCGGGACCGAGTGGATCTACCGGCTCGGAACCGAGCCACGCAGGCTTGCGGGCCGCTACACCGCCACGAACGCGCGGTTCGTCCGACTCGTCGCGGCAGAGCGAGTGCGCGCGGGGCGGCGGCGGCGCTGAGGCGGCCGCTCAAGGGACGTGCGCTGCCACGTCGCTGGGCCGAGCTCGGCCGGCCTCGAGCGACTTGAGCAGGAAGTCGAGGCGGCGTCGTTCGATGACACGCGCGTCGATGCACGCGAGCGCCTCCCGGTCAACGCGCCGGCCCATCCAGTCGAGCACGAAGGCCTCGATCCGCTCGAGGGATGTCTCCACGTTGTCCTCCGTGTTCGCGAGCTGAAGGAGGAACGGCGCACCGTCGGGGAACCGCGTGTCGGTGTACGAGGTGATGGCGGGCAGGCCGCAGGCAAGATACTCGGCCACCTTCAGCGGCGACGCCTCCGACAGGTCGAGCCGCCGCAGCGCCAGGGCCCCGATTGCCACATCGGATTGCGCCAGGATCGGAAGGTAGTCGACGGGCTCCAGGAGACCGTGAACGCGAACGTTCGAGGGATGCCCGGCCACCTCCTCAGGGCCTGGTCCGATCACGTCAAACGTCCACGTCGGGAATTCGCGTGCCATCCGCACGATCTTGTCGACTCCGTGCCACGGAGTTCGCGGGGCCCCGATGAACACGAGTCGCGGCGCTGGGTTGTGCGCCGGGGGGAGCACCGAGTGCCGGCTGAGGTCGATGCTGTTCGGGATGACCGCCAGTGGAACGTCCAGGCGGCGGACCGCCGCGTCCCCGGCGATCTCGCCGGCGACGACCACGATCCCGCGCGCAGCTCGGAGCAGGATCGTTCGAGTGGCCCGAGCCCAGCGATAGCGAAGACGGGATCGCATTCGCAGCTCACTGAGGTCAAGCGTGTTGAGCTCCACCACGGTCGGGATGGCAGCTGCGAGCACCACGACTGAGGGCGAGACAGTGCTGTACCGGAGATAGATGATGTCCGGCCTCCACCGGGCCACCTCGATCGAGAGGAGCTCGCGCTGAAGAAGCCGGCCCGCCACCCCCGCCCGCGATGATCGCACGCTGACCACATGCGGCTCGCCGCGCCAGTCCTGGTCGGCTCCGGTCTCGCAGCGGACGAAGAGGCCCACCTCCACGGTCGGGTCGAGCTCCGCCCACATCGCGGCCTGGGCAAGAATCTTGGCGCGCACGCCGTCGTGCCGGCCCTGGACGCCGTGCGCGATATAGGCGATCCGGACGCCCCGGCCTCTCTCCGGCGGTGAGTCGGTTCCGTCCGCGCCCGGCGCCCCCCACTCCGTCACCGAGCGCTCGGTGCCTCGGCGACCGATGCGCCCGCCGTCTCGTACCACTCGATCGTCCGCCGCAAGCCGTCCTCGAACGAGGTGCGCGCCTCGAATCCGAAGCGCTCGCGGGCGCGCCGCGTGTCGAGCGCGCGGCGGGGCTGGCCGTCCGGCTTCGATGTATCCCATCTCACCTCGCCCTCGAAGGCGGTGAGTTTCGTGATCACCTCGACCAGCTCGCGGATCGTGATCTCGCGCCCGACTCCGAGGTTGACCGGATCCGCACCGTCGTAGCGCTCCGCGGCCAGGACGATCCCATCCGCGGCGTCGTCCACATAGAGAAACTCTCGCGAAGCCGATCCGGTGCCCCACACGTCGATGTGGTCGGCGCCTGACTCGCGGGCGTCGACGCACTTCTTGATCAGCGCCGGAATCACGTGGGAGCTTGCGGGATTGAAGTTGTCACCCGGGCCATAGAGATTCACTGGGATGAGGTGGATCACGTCGAAGCCGTACTGCTCCCGATAGGCCTGGCCCTGGACGAGGAGCATCTTCTTCGCGACCCCGTACGGTGCGTTCGTCTCTTCCGGGTACCCGTTCCAGAGGTCGTCCTCGCTGAAGGGCACCGGGGTGAACTTCGGGTAGGAGCAGACCGTGCCGATCTGGACGAACTTCTGGACGCCCGCAAGGCGGGCGCGCTCCATCAGCTCGATGCCCATGATCGCGTTCTCGTAGAAGAAGCGGCCCGGGTTCTCGCGGTTCGCTCCGATCCCACCGACGACGGCTGCAAGGTGGATTACGACATCGGGTCGTCCGTCAGCAAGCGCGGCCCGGACCCCCTCCACCGTCCGAAGGTCGTAGTCGCGGCTCCGGGGCACGAAGACATCGGTGGCGCCGCTCGCCTCGAGCCGGCGGACGACCGACCCTCCCAGGAACCCGCCCCCCCCGGTCACCATCACGCGACGGCTTGCCCACGGCGACGGAGTCATCCCACCGAGCCTGAGCCGATCGGTGTCGCGACCATGTGCCGGTCCGGATCGACGCCTGCCTCCCGCAGGTCGGCCTCCACCATGAGCCTGACGAGCTGGTCGAACGTCGTTCGCGGCTGCCATCCGAGTCGCTCGCGCGCCTTCGATGAGTCGCCGCACAGCTCGTCGACCTCGGTGGGGCGGAAGTAGCGCGGGTCGATCTCCACGTAGTCCTGCGAGTCGAGCCCGACCAGGCCGAAGGCGAGCTCCACGAACTCGCGCACGGAGTGCATTTCTCCGGTGGCGACCACGTAGTCGTCCGGTTCCGGCTGCTGGAGCATCAGCCACATCGCCTCCACGTACTCGGGCGCGTATCCCCAGTCGCGACGCGCGTCCAGGTTCCCGAGGTAGAGCTTCTTCTCGGTGCCCGCGAGGATGCTTGCGATTCCGCGCGTCACCTTCCGCGTCACGAAGGTACCGCCTCGCCGGGGCGACTCGTGGTTGAAGAGGATGCCGTTCACCGCGAACATCCCGTACGCCTCGCGGTACTGGACGGTCATCCAGTGCGCGAAGAGCTTGCTGACCGCGTATGGGCTGCGCGGGTAGAACGGTGTCCGTTCCGATTGCGGCGACTCGGCCACCTTGCCGAACATCTCGCTGCTGCCCGCCTGGTAGTAGCGAATCGGCCAGTCCGCGTGCCGGATCGCCTCGAGCAGGCGCACGCTGCCCATCCCCGTGGTGTCTGCGGTGAATTCGGGCATCTCGAAGCTCACCATCACGTGGCTCTGAGCGCCCAGGTTGTAGACCTCGTCGGGGCGAATGCGGTTCAGAGAGTTGATGAGTGACGAGGGATCCGCCAGGTCGCCGTAGTAGAGATGCATCGGCACATTGGGCTGGTGAGGATCGCGGTAGATGTGGTCGATCCGGCCCGTCGAAAACGAGCTGGATCGGCGGATGAGACCGTGGACTTCGTAGCCCTTCGAGAGCAGCAGCTCCGCGAGGTACGAGCCATCCTGGCCGGTGATGCCGGTGATCAGCGCTTTCCGCGTCGTCACTCGCGCGCCTTCTGTGGGAGTGCTCATCGTCCGCGGCAGGATACCTTGATGGGCGTGCAGGAACGATTGCCGGTTACGGACGCGCCGGCGCCGCTGCCTGGCCCTCGGGCGGTTGCGTGGAGCCGGCTGCCCGTTCGATCTCGATGAACCCCAGCGCCAGGAGGAACATCAGCGAGAAGCTGAACCCCTTGTCCTCGATGGCGGGGCCGATCCATGCGAGCGGCACCATGATCGCCGCCCACGCCGTCATGGCGAGGCCCGGAATCGTGACCCCGGCCGTCCGCCTGAGACGTCGCACGAATCGGACCCAGGCAACCACGATGAGTACGAACCAGGCCAATCCGAGGATGCCGAGCTTCGCCGGCAGCACGAGTGGAGTATCGGCGGTGATGTCGCTTCTCACGGTCCCGTCCAGG
>JBDTWT010000003.1:0-26251 GCA_040006555.1 Chloroflexota bacterium | reverse complement strand
AGGAGCGCCACGGGGTGTTCCTCGACTACAACCAGAACGCCAAGGACCGGACGGTGGCCTCGGCCTACTCCGTTCGGCCTCGCCCGACGGCGACGGTGAGCGCGCCGCTCACCTGGGACGAGGTGCCGGACGCCGAGCTCGACGACTTCACGCTGCGCACCGTTCCCCCGAGGTACGCACGGCTCGGCGACGTGTGGGCCGGGATGGACGAGCGGGCCTTCTCCCTCGAGCCCCTGCTCGACCTGGTGGCGCGCCAGGAGGCGGAGGGGCTGGGCGACGCGCCGTGGCCGCCGCACTACGCGAAGGGGGCGGGCGAGCCGCCCCGTGTCCAGCCCTCCAAGCGGCGGACCCCGCCACCGCAGACGCCGATCCCCAACCCGGATGCGCCGCGAGGCCGCGCGGGATCGGTGCCGTCCGCGCTGCCGTCCGCGCCGGCACGCAACGCCGACGGCTCGGTGCCTCCCACCGGGCGGCGACGCTCGTCGCAGCCGCTCCTCGTCATCAGCCAGGCGGCCGACAAGGCCGATGCGCTCGCCGGCCTCGAGCGCTGGCGCGCGCGTCACCCGGAAGCGTCAGCGCACGTCCGAGACCCGGAGGACGTGCTGATCGACGCGATGCGCGGCCGCTTCACCGTGTGGTGGCGCGTCCGCGTCAACCTGCGGAACGTGCCGGAGGAGCTCCGCCCGGCGGCCGAGCCGCCGGACCCCGACTACGACCCCTGGGGGGCCTGACCCGCCACGGCCGCCTCGACCCAGCCAGGGATCTCGCGTCGGAGGGTCCCCAGCGGCAGAGAGCCGTGGCCGAGGACCTCGTCGTGGAAGGCGCGCAGGTCGAATCGGTCGCCCATTCGCTCCGACACCTCGGCCCGAGCGCGCTCGATCTCGCGCTGCCCGAGCTTGTAGCTCAGCGCCTGGCCCGGCCACACGGTGTAGCGGTCGACCTCGATCTCCGCGTCGACCATGGGCAGCGACCCCCGCTCGTGCATGAAGGCGATCGCCTGGTCGCGCGTCCAGTTCATGGCGTGGAGGCCCGAGTCCACGACGAGCCGGGCCGCCCGGAACGACTGCGCGTCGAGCATGCCGAGCCGCTCCTGGTCATTTGCGTACAGCCCCATCTCGTCGGCGAGTCGCTCGGTGTAGAGGCCCCAGCCCTCGACGTAGGCGCCGCCCGCCATCCTCGCCCCGAGCGTCCGGAACGCCGGCAGCCCGGGGAGCTCCATCTCGATGCCGATCTGGAAGTGGTGCCCGGGCGTCGCCTCGTGGAAGGTGATCGCCGCGATCTTGTGGAGCTGCCGTTCCATCGGCTGGTAGGTGTTGATGTAGTACTGGCCCTGGCGTGAGCCGTCGAGCGTCGGCGGCATGTAGAACGCCGGCGGCGACTCCGCCTCGCGGTACGGCTCGACGGCCATCACGTAGCAGTTCGCGCTCGGGATGCGGCCGAAGTAGCGAGGGGCGGCGGCGTAGGCGCGGTCCGTCTGCTCCTGGGCGAGGCGGACGATGGCCTGCGGGTCGTCGGTGTGGTTCGCCGGATCCGCGGCCACGGCCTCGCGCAGCGCGTGGCGGTCCGGGTGGCCGAGGCGCCGAGCGATCTCGTCCTTCTCCGCCTCGATCGTGGTGAGGTCCTCCAGGCCGAAGGCGTGGACCTCCTCGGCCGTGGTGTCGACCGACGTCTGGATGCGGATCGCCAGGCGGTACGCGGCATCCCCGCCGGGGGTGGCCGAGAGGCCGGGCTGCCGGCGCGCGTGCGGCTCGTACTCGTCCTTCAGGTACGCGTGCAGGCGGCGAAGGCCGGCGTAGACGTGCTCCTCCACGGCCGCCTCGATGGCTGAGCGGTCGCCTCCCTCGCCGACGTTCGTCATGGTCGTCGCGGGAGCCTCGGCGGCGGGCATCGCCAGCAGCCGTTCGACCTGCTCGATCGCGCGCGTGACCGGCATGATCGCGGCCGTTCGACCGTCGGCGACGCCTTCCGCGAGCGTGCTGATGTATTGCTCGATGAGCTTCGGGTACCCGCTGTAGCGCTCGAGCAGGCGCGCGAGACGCTCGGGGGTGTCCGCGGGCTGGTACTGCGCAACCTCCGCGGGCCAGATCTGCGGTCCGCTCATGTGGTCGAGCGCGAGCTGGTACTGCTTCTGCGCGAGCGACTCGAGCTGGTTCTCGCTGACGAGGATCAGCAGGTCGCGCGTGATCGTCTGCTCCGGGTCGAGGCCGTGGTCCGGGATGCGGCGGGCCTCCTCGAGCGCGGCGCGGAAGGCCGCCTCATCCGCGGCCCTCCCGCTCGCTCCGAGGTCCGGCCACCTCTCGTTGTAGCGCTCGTCGCCGAGCAGGGTCGCCCACAGGGGATCGCGTTCCAGGATTCCCTCCCAGAACCGATCGGCGAGATCGTTGACGGCGGCGTTGGGGTCGGCGACGACTGACACGGATGGCGGCCTCCGGGATGCGAATCGCGCTGAGAACGATGGGTTGGGCGGAGTGTAGCCGCCCGTCTACAGGCCGAAAAGGTCGGCGAGGAGCGCGGCCGGCGTCTCCTCGAGCTGGTCGTAGCGACAGTCGGCCGGCGAGCGGTCTGGACGCCAGCGGCGGAACGTGGCCGCATGCCGGAAGCGATCGCCCTGGAGATGGTCGAACGCGACCTCGCACACGAGCTCCGGCCGCAGCGGCTCCCACGTGAGGTCCTTGCCGCGGTTCCATCTCGACGTCGCGCCGGGCATGCGGCGACCGGATGCGACCGCCTGTGCCTCCCAATCGGCCCATTCGCGCCAGGGATGGCCCTCCAGGGCGTCGCGCCGGTACGGCTCGAGGAAGTCGACGAGCTCGCGCCGCTTCTCCATCGTGAACGACGAGGTGACGCCGACGTGCTGGAGCTGCCCCGCGTCGTTGAACAGGCCGAGCAGCAGCGAGCCGATCATGGTCCCGGGGCCGTTCTTGTGCCAGCGGAACCCGGCCACGACGCAGTCCGCGGTCCGCGCGTGCTTGATCTTCGCCATCGTGCGCTTGCCCGGCGCATACGGGTCCTCGGACCGCTTGGCGATCACGCCGTCCAGGCCAGCACCCTCGAAGACCTCGAACCAGCGCTGCGCCTCGACCGGATCGCGCGTCGCCGGTGTGAGGTGGACCGATGCGGGCGGTGCGCTCGCCAGCCGTTCCAGGCGAGCACGACGTTCGGAGAACGGTGCCGAACGCAGGTCGGCATCGCCATCGGCCAGGCAGTCGAACGCGACGAACGATGCCGGCGACTCGGCGGCGAGCATCGCCACGCGGCTCGCGGCCGGGTGGATGCGCAGCAGGAGTGCGTCGAAGTCCAGGCGACCGTCCGGACGGGCGATGACCACCTCGCCGTCCAGCACCCATCGCGCGTCGGGTGGGCCGAGCCCGCGGAGCGGCTCCTCGAGCTCGGGGAAGTAGCGGTTCAGCGGCTTGAGGTCGCGTGACTGGATGTAGATCTCGGGCCCGTCGCGGAAGACGAGGGCGCGGAACCCGTCCCACTTCGGCTCGTAGGTCCAGCCGTCGCCGTCCGGGATGGCGGGCGTCGGCTTCGCGAGCATCGGCTCGATCGGCGGAGCCAGGGGAAACGCCATGGCGGCGATCATACGTCGGCTCGGGCCATCGGCCATACTCCGGCGTCCCGAGCGCCGAATCGCGCACATGGAGGACCCTCGTGGGGATCGAGATCCAGTTCCTGGGTGCCGCAGGCTGCGTCACCGGCTCGCAGTTCCTGGTCACGGTCGGTCAGCGGCGGGTGCTCGTCGACTGCGGCATGTTCCAGGGCTCGCCGGAAGAGGTGGAGCGGAACCGGATGCCGTTCGCCTTCGAGCCGAAGAGCCTCGACGCCCTGCTGCTCACCCACGCGCACCTCGATCACTGCGGACGGGCTCCGGCGCTCGTGCACGCGGGCTTCGAGGGACCGATCCACGCGACCCGCGCGACGCTCGACCTCGCCGAGATCGTCCTGCTCGACTCGGCCAAGCTCCAGGTCGAGTTCGCGGAGCGCTGGAACCGTCGCCAGGCCCGCAAGGCCGAGCGCAGGGCGGTGCAGGCCGAGCAGCACGCGGCCCTCGCGGCCGAGGCCGCCGGGTCGGAGGCCACCGCGGCGGAGACGCAGGTCGACGACGAGACGCTTCCCGAGCGGCTGCGCATGGCACCACCGGAGGGCCGCACGACGACCCGCGAGTCGCTCTACGACGAGCGCGACGTCCAGGCCACGATGCGCCTCGGGCGTGGCTGCGACTACGGGGACGAGGTGGCCGTCACCGACGGCGTGACCGCCGTCTTCCACGACGCGGGACACATCCTCGGGTCCGCCATCATCGAGCTGCGCCTCACCGACGGGTCGCAGACGCGGACAGTCGTGTTCTCAGGGGACCTCGGCCGCAACGACTCGCCGATCCTGCGCGATCCGACCCCGATCTCGCATGCGGACGACGTCGTCGTGGAGTCGACCTACGGCAACCGCGAGCACGCGCCGCACGAGAAGGCCATCGAGGACCTCGTGGCGGCCATCGCGGAGATCGCGGGAGACGAGGGCGTGATGCTCGTCCCGGCCTTCGCGATCGGCCGCACGCAGGAGCTGATCTGGGTGCTGGACGAGCTCGTGCGCAATGGCCGGATCCCGCGCGTGCC
Organism: Chloroflexota bacterium; assembly: GCA_040006555.1. GTDB lineage: Bacteria > Chloroflexota > Limnocylindria > QHBO01 > QHBO01 > JACDBZ01. The sequence continues at coordinate 21,635 of JBDTWT010000003.1, read as the reverse complement.
GCTCTACCTCGACTCGCCGATGGCGTCGCGCGCCACCAGCGTGTACCGCGAGCATCCCGAGGTGTACGACCCGGCGACCGCGGCCCTGCTGCGGTCCGGCGAGTCACCCATCGACTACCCGGGGCAGGAGTTCACCGATACGGTCGAGCGCTCGAAGGCGATCCGCACCTCGAAACGACCGTTCATCGTCGTCGCGAGCTCCGGGATGCTCACCGGCGGCCGGATCATGCATCACCTCAAGGACTTCCTCCCCGATCCCGCGTGCACGCTCCTGTTCATCGGATATCAGGGCGAAGGGACGCTGGGGCGGCACATCCAGGGCGGTGGCCAGACGGCGCGCATCGACGGCGAGGAGTACCCGGTGCGCTGCCGGGTGCGGTCGATCAGCGGATTCTCCGCCCACGCCGACCAGCACGAGCTCGAGGCGTGGCTCGGGCACTTCGGCGCGGCGGGAGGGGCGAACGGCCGGCCGAAACGCGTCTTCATCGTCCACGGCGACCCGGACGCGGCCGAGGCATTCGCGACGCGTATCCGGAGCTCGCTCGGGATGGACGCGCACGTCGCAAGGCATCGCGAAGTGGTCTCGCTCCAGGCCTCCGGCTAGGATTCCGCGGATGCAGCAGACCACCCACCGCCACCCGGTCATCGGCTTCCTCACCGACTTCGGCCTCGACGCCGCGGCCGCCACGTGCCGCGCGGTGATGCTCTCGAAATGCCCGGACGCGCAGATCGTCGACATCGCCCACACGATCCGGAAGTACGCCATCCGGGACGGGGCGTTCCTGCTCCGCTTCGCGCTTCCGTACTTCGCGGTGGGGGTCCACGTCGGCGTCGTGGATCCGGGGGTCGGGACCGCTCGGCGGCCGATCGCGATTCGCGCGGCGCGCGGTGACGTCCTCATCGGCCCCGACAACGGGCTTCTGCTCCCTGCGGCCGATGCCCTCGGTGGCGCGGAGGAGGTCCGGGTGCTGGAGAACCGAGACCTGTGGCTGCCCGTCACCAGCAGCACGTTCCACGGTCGAGACATCTTCGCCCCGGTCGCCGGGCATTTGAGCGCGCGGAGCGCGTCCTTCGAGAGCGTCGGGCCCGCGCTTCCCACGGCGGACCTCGTCCGCCTGCCGGAGCCGGCCGCGGTCGCCCGTCCAGGCGAGCTCGAGACCGTGGTGACGTACGTCGACACCTTCGGGAACCTGCGGCTCGCCGGCGAACGGAGGGAGCTCGACTCGGCGTTCGACGGGCTCGCTGACGGGGATGTGCTCCAGGTCGAGTTCGGCGGGTCCAATGGCGACGCGCCGCTGCGCGAGGCCGTCCGGTTCGCGGGAACGTTCGGGGGCGTGCCCGTCGGTGCGGCCCTCCTCTATCTCGACGCGCTGGGCAACATCGCGCTCGCCGACAACCAGGGGAACATCGCCGGGCGCCTCGGAGTCGGGCCGGACCGAGCCGTTCGCATCGTCGCCGGCTGAGCCCGGCGTGCCCCCCCCGCTCGTCGAGCTCGACGCGGTCAGCTTCCGCTACCGGCGGGCCGCCGAGCCGGCCATCCGCGACCTGTCGCTGAGGATCGAGCGCGGCGAGGTGCTGCTCATCGCCGGACCGTCCGGCTGCGGCAAGAGCACCGTGATCCGCGCGATCAACGGGCTCATCCCGCACGCCTACACCGGCGACCTCGATGGGCACGTGCGCCTCGAGGGCCGGCCGACCACGGAGCTTCGCCTTCGCGACATCGGACGCGTCGTTGGCACGCTGCTCCAGGATCCGGCGAAGCAGATCGTCGGCGCCACGGTGGAGGCCGAGCTCGCCTTCGGGCCGGAGAACGCCGGCATGGCGCCCGACGAGATCGCGCGGCGGATCGTGGAGGTGATGGAGGAGACCGAGCTCGGTCCGCTGGCAGGACGGCAGACGGCGTCACTGTCCGGCGGCGAGCAGCAGCTCCTCGCGATGGCCGGGGCGCTCATGCAGCGCCCGAGCTGCTACGTCGTCGACGAGCCCCTCGCCAACCTCGACCCTCGGACGGCGTCGCACCTCCTGCGCATCCTCCGCCGCCTCGCCGATGCGGGACACGCCGTGATCATCGTCGAGCACCGCGTCGAGGAAGCCCTGGCCCTCGAGCCGGACCGCGTCCTTGGCATGGGCGACGGCCGGGCGACGTACCTCGGTCCGCCGGCTGGCTTCTTCGCCGTCGCCGACGTCGACGCGGTGCGACTGCCGTTCGAGGTCGTCCTCGAGCGCGAGCGGGCCGCTCCCTCCGATGGGCCGATCGACCCGCAGCCCGACGAACGCACCGATTCCGGGCCGAGCCGCCTCGCGTTCGACGACGTCCACGTCACGCTCGGCGTCCGCCCCGTGCTGCGCGGCATCTCGGCCGACCTGCATACGTTCGAGGCCGTGGCCGTCCTCGGCCCGAACGGCTCGGGGAAGACGACTCTGTTCCGCGCCGCCATGCAGCTCCTGGTCCCCGACTCGGGCCGGGTGACGCTCGACGGGCGCGACGTCACGGGGCACCCGGTCGCCGAGCTCGCGCGCAGCATCGGCTACGTCTTTCAGAGCCCCAGCCAGATGCTCTTCGCCCGAACCGTGCGAGAGGAGCTGCTCTTCGGTCCCCGGAACCTCGGCCTCGAGGTCGGCGACCCCGATGCGTACGCGCTGGAAGCCCTTCGCCGCGTGGGCCTCTCGGACGAGGAGGGCATCCTCGATCGGCCGCCGCTCACGCTGAGCTTCGGACAGCAGAAGCGTCTCGCGCTGGCGATCGCGCTCAGCATTCGTCCCCGCACGCTGATCCTCGACGAGCCGTCGGCCGGGCAGGACCACCGCACGTCTCTCGCGTTCATGGCCGAGGTGGCCGCGATTCCCGGGCTGGAGAGCGCGTACTTCATCACGCACGACGTGGACCTTGCGTTGACGCACGCCGACCGTATTCTTGTGGTCCGCGACGGCCGGATCGTCGCCGACGGTCCACCAGCCGCGGTGGTCGAGGACGCGGATCGCTGGCACGCGAGCAACCTGCAGCGAACCTCGCTCATGGAGGCCAATCTCGCGCGGGGCAGGCCCGCCGGTCGTTTCCTCGACGCGCGCTCACTCGCGCGCGCCATCGTCGCCCATACGGAGGAGTCAGATGTCTACCGCCACCCTCGACCGTGACCGCAATTCCGGGATGTGGGACGTCACGGCCCGCACCATCGTCTACGCGGCGATCGGTGCCGCCCTGTACGCCGTCCTGGCGCAGTTCCAGGTGACGTTGCCGGGCACCGCGAACGTCGCGCTGCGCCCGGGCTTCGCGATCGTGACGTTCTTCGGGTTCGCCTTCGGGCCCATCGTCGGGCTCTTCGTCGGCCTCGTCGGGAACGCGATCGCCGACCAGATCAGCGGGTGGGGGCTGCTGACCAGCTGGAACTGGAGCCTGGCCAACGGACTCGCGGGCCTGCTCGCCGGCGTCTTCGGCGTGACCCTCGCGGGCACCATTCGCAACCGGCTGGCCCTGTCGGCGGTCAGCGCGATCCTCGCGGTCGCCATCGGCTTCCTGTTCGTCTTCAGCGACCTCGTCCTCGGCTCGGCGGAGAGCTTCGAGGCCGCACTGACGGCCAACTACCTGCCGGTCCTCATCGGCAACGCCATCGTGGCCGGGATCCTGACCCCGATCCTCGTGGCAGCCTGGGAACCGCTGCGGGAGTCGATGGGCCGCTGAGCCCGCCCGCGCGATGAACGTCGCGCCCCGATATCTCGGCCGGGGGTCGTGGCTCGCTCGCCGCGACCCCCGCGTCCTCATCGTCTCGCTCGCCTTCTTCGTCGTCACCGTCGTCCAGGTCTGGGACCTGAGAATCCTCGCCGTGCTCGCCGTGACCGCCTACGCCTACTACCGATCGGCGAGGATCCCCTTCCGCGAGGTGAGGCTGCAGTGGGGCTACGTGATCTTCTTCGTCAGCTTCCTCGTCATCGTCAACACCCTGCTGACCGGTGGCGAGCTCCGCGGCTACGGCGTCGAGGAGCTCCACGTGTACTTCAACGTGCCGCTCCTGGGCACCCCGATCAGCGCCGAGTCCGTGACCTACGCGATCGCCCAGTACATGCGCTTCCTCTCGATGGCCGCGGTCGGCTTCCCGATCGCCTTCGCAATCGCGCCCGGCGACATCGGACCCGCATTCGCGCGGCTTGGCGTCCCGTACAAGTTCGCGTACGGGCTGGAGCTCACGTTCCGGTTCGTTCCGTCGCTGGCCGCCGATCTCCAGACCACGATCGACGCGCAGCGCGTGCGCGGCTACGAGTGGGAGGCCAAGGGCCGCTCGCCGATCGGCAAGGTGCGGCGCACGATCCCGCTCGTCACGCCGCTCACCATGAACGCGGTGATCGGCGCCGAGGACACGATCGACGCCATGGACCTCCGCGGGTTCGGGACCCAGCGGCGCACCTGGCTGCGGCAGCTCGCCCTGGACGGGACCGATCGCCTGGTGCTCCTCTTCTTCGGCGGGTTGCTCGCTGCGGTCACCGCGCTCAGCGTCGCCGGCCTCACGCAGCTATGGGTGCCGCAGCTCCTCATCGACCTCGCGAGCGCCTGACGATGCCCTCATCGTGGATCAGGTGTGGATAAGTCGGCATCGGCGCCGAGAAGTCGTGGACAACCCTCTTGTGGCCGATGGGGCCAGCCCCTATTGTGGGTCTTGTCCCGGAGGGATCGTGGACCCTGAGATTGCATCAAAGGATTCCTGGTTCCTTCGGGACATTTCTGTGCCCGGCGCATGTTCTAGCTGACGGAGGGGGCACGTGACCCGCGAGCCGTATCCGCCGCTGCGCCCACAGGCACCCGCGCGCCGACGCGCGCAGTCCACTCCCTGGCTGATGATCCTCGGCGTCGCCGTTCTCGCCCTGCTGGCCGGTGCCGTGGTGGCCATCCTGCTCGGAGAACGCGATGGCGGCGTGGCCGCGTCGCCGAGCGGCAGCGTCGAAGCCTCGCCTCTCCCCAGCGGCTCGTCCACGCCATCCGCGTCGGCTTCGGGGAGCGCCGTCGGCGCCGAAACGCCCGCGCCGACGGCCGGCCCGCTCGCGGTCGACACCATCGCCGTCACCACCGTCGACCGCCTCTCGGTCCGCCGCGAGCCGGGGACGACCGCTGAACGGCTGGGCAGCCTCACCGCCGGCAGCGAGAATTTCGTGGCGGAAGGTCCGACCGAGGCGGACGGCCTCTCCTGGTACCTCGTCTCGACCCTTGGGCTCCCTCCCAACTCCGGCTGCGCGGTCCAGGCGCTCGAGACCGACCCGTACAACTGCCCGGTCTGGTTCGGATGGGTGGCGGGGGCCAGCGAGGACGGTGAGCCGTGGCTCGTGACGCAAGCACTCGACTGCCCGGCCCAGCCGTTCAACGCGCAGCAGCTCATCCTCGCGCGCACCGACCTTCAACGGCTGGCGTGCCTCGGTGGGACCCCGTTCACCTTCCGGGCGTGGTGGCCCCAGATTCCCGACGACGCGGGGCTCGGCGGGTCGTGCGCTGCGCAGGACCGACCGTCCGGATGGCTGCTCTGCCAGAACGTCAATTACAACCAGGTGACCATCAACGAGTCCGAGGGCTTCGGCGGCGTCGGCGCATTGATCTCCATCAACCCCGCCTCGGGAATTTCGATGCCGGAGCGCGGGATGTGGGTCGAGCTCCGCGTCCACCTCGACGACCCGGCGGCACAAGGCTGCGCCGACGGCGCGGAGGAGGTCTACGCCGACCCGGTTCCAGAGCAGGCCATCCTCAACTGCCGCGCCCTGATGGTGCTCGAGGCGGTCCAGGCGGTCGCCGGACCGTAACGGCTCAGGACCTGCGGAGCAGGTAGCCGCGGTAGCTCGGTCGGAAGCCGATGCCCGTCAGCCCCTGCGCCAGCGGGGACTCGCCGACCGGACCCTGATCGACGCGCTCCAGGCGCACCTCCCGGTATGGGCCGTTGGGGGCCACGAGTGACGGCAGTGCGGCGAGCGCGCGCCCGAGGACCTCCGGATCGGAGAGGGCGGGCAGGGTGAGCAGGCCGCGTCCGCCGCGCTCGACGTAGAGGACGGCTTCGCCGCCCACGAGCGCCACGTAGGCACCCGCCGCTCGCTGGAGCGGAAGCCGCTCGTCGCCCTCGGGGCGCGGCCAGGGCAGCGCCGCGCCGTAGGGCTGCGCCGGATCCGTTGCCGCGAGGATGCGGACGGCGTCCGCCTCCTTAGGCGGGGTCCCAGGCGGCGCGCCACACGCGCCACAGCGCGTCGGGATCCGAGAGCGGGTCTCCGTGCACCAGGAAGAAGTCGGCGGGGCCGCCCTCGCGGATGACCCCGGCCTCCGGCTCCGCCATCAGCTGGCCGCCGCGCCACGTCGCCGCGGCCAGCGCGTCGACCGGCTCGACCCCGGCCGCGACCAGGCTCGTCACCTCCCACGCCAGTTGGTTCGCGCGCAGCGACCCGCCCCCGAAGTCGCTGCCGGTCGCGATGGCGACCCCGGCGTCGCGCGCGACCCGGATCGACGACTCCGCCATCTCCAGCCGCGCGAGGATCTGCCCTCGGCCCGGCTCGTCGGCGAAGCGCGCCATGGTCGTGGTCGCGCCGAACGTGATCCACGAGCGCATGACGGCAAGGGTGCTCACGAGGGTCGTGCCCCGCGCCGCCATGTCCGCGGCGACCGCCGCGTCGAGCTCGAAGCCATGCTCGAGCGAATCGACGCCGCCCGCCACGGCAGCCCGCGCACCGCTCACGCGCCCGGAGTGCGCGGCGGCGCGGGCGCCGCGCGCGTGGACGGCCTCCACCACGCGGCTCACCTCCGTGGCGGTCCACGGCGAGGCGTTGGTGTCGGGACCGTCCATGTACAGCTTCACGAGATCCGCGCCGTCGTCGAGCTGCCCCACAGCCGCCGCGAGCAGCTCGTCGGCGCTGTCGACGGCGACCGCCGCCGGTACCGGATTGGCGCCGCGCCTGAAGAGCCAGGAGCCCGCCGCTCGCAGATAGGGGCGGTCGGCTCGCCCGGCCCAGCGGTCACGCACGGCGAGGGCCATGGCTCGCTCGCGTCCGTCAGTGGGGTCGACGCCGATGGGAGACCCAACGTCGCGCATCCAGCGCACGCCCGCGGCAAGCCCGATCCGGGCATTGTGCTCGGCCACGGCCAGCAGCGTCTCCGGCGGATCGTTGAAGCGCTCGATCCAGTTCGCCCCGCCCGGGCCGGTGACGTGGCTGTGGCAGTCCACCATGCCGGGCACGAACGTGGCGCCCGCGCAATCGATCACGAGGGCGCCCGAGGCGTCCTCCTCCCCGCCGGCGGGCCGGATCCACGTGATTCGACCGGCGTCCACCAGGACGCTGACGTGGCGCTCGAGCGTGGACGAACGTCCGTCGGCCAATGCGCCGTCGCGCCAGAGGACGCGGCCCGCCTGGGGGACCGGCGACGCGGTCGGCGAGGGGCTCTGGGTGGCTGCCGGCGTCGGCGTGCTCAACGCGCTGCCGTTCGGCGAGGCTGCGTGAGCGACGGCAGCGGGGAGGCACACGCGGCGAGCGCGGCGGCGGAGGCCGCCGCGCCCAGCTGGAGCAGCCGGCGACGGCTGGTCGGAGCCGGGTGCTCGTGCATCGGTCGATTATCGGCCGATGCGACCCAGGTGGGTGTCCTTGAAATCCGTCGGCAGCTTGAGGCCGTAGCCGAGCGATCGGTCCATCCCGAGGTGCGCCAGGGCGATCGCCCCGGCCAGCGCAAGCGGCGCCAGCGCGGCGAACCACCCGATCGCGAGGAGGGCCAGGGCCAGCACTATGTTGTGGACGAGGTTGTAGGTGACCGCACCAAGCCGCGGCCCGCCGAGGTAGCCCACTATCGAGACGTCGGGGACGAGCAGGAGAGGCAGCAGCCATAACGGGTGGCCGTTCAGCTGGAGGTAGGCAAGCACGCCCGTGACGAAGACCGCGAGCCCTTCCGCTCGGAGGATGACGTCCACCGCTCGCACACGGCCGATTCTACGCGCGGGTAAGCGAGCGGTAGAGCTCGACCGTCTGTCGCGCGATCGCCGGCCACGAGAACGCCTCGACCGCCCGACGGCGCGCGGCGCGCCCCATCGCAGTGCTCCTCGTGGGATCCGAGACCAGCGCGTTGATTGCCGATGCCATGTCGCGCGCGAACCCATCCGGGTCGACCGGCGACATCGGGTCGTCCTCGCGCAGCTCCACCGGGACGAGCACCCCGGTCACGCCATCCACCACCACCTCCGGGATGCCTCCAACGGCCGATGCGACCACGGGCGTCTCGCAGGCGGCCGCCTCGAGGTTGATGATCCCGAACGGCTCGTAGACCGATGGGCAGCAGAAGGCGGCGGCGTGGCTGTAGAGCTGGCGCGCGTCCTCGCGGCTGACCATCTCGCCGATCCACACGACCCCCGAGCGCTTCGCGCGGGCGGCCGCCACCCCGGCCTCCACCTCCGCGGCGATCTCCGGCGTGTCCGGCTGGCCGGCGCACAGGACCACGCCCAGCTCCGGATCGAGGTGCTCGATGGCCCGCAGGAAGTGCACGATTCCCTTCTGCCGCGTGATGCGCCCCAGGAACAGCACATACGGGCGCGACGGATCGATGCCGTGCCGCTCCAGCGCGTCGGTGGCCGGATCCGGCCGATAGAACTCGGCGTCGATGCCGTTGTGGATCACGTGGATCCGCTCGGGCGCGATGTCGAACAGGCTGAGCAGGTCGGCGCGCGTCCCGCGGCTGACGGCCACGACGGCATCGGCCGATTCGAGCGCCGTGCGCTCGACCCACGAGCTCACGTCGTAGCCGCCGCCGAGCTGCTCCCGCTTCCAGGGCCGCATCGGCTCCAGCGAGTGCACGGTGACCACCAGCGGCAGGCCGTAGGCGAGCCGAGCCAGGACGCCCGCGAGATGCGTGTACCAGGTGTGGCAGTGGACGACGTCCACACCGATGGGATCCGCGAGCATGGAGAGATCGCGGGAGAGCGCCGAGAGGACGGGCCGCAGCCGGTCGTCCGTCGCCGCGAGGTCGTGGGGCGAGGGGTAGCCGCGCACCCGCCAGCCGGGGGCGTCCTCGGCCTCCGACCCGAAGGTTCGAACCTCCACGTCCACCAGGGCGCGCAGGTGGCGCGTCAGCTCGGCGACGTGAACGCCGGCGCCGCCATAGACGTTGGGTGGGAACTCGTTGGTGAGGATGAGCGCGCGCACGCGCTCAGGCTAGCCTGCTGAGGCTAGCGCGCGGCCGACTCGCCGTGCGTGCGCCGCGCCCGCGGAGCGCGGGCATGCAGCACGTCCTCGATCTCCGCGAGGTCGAACGGCTTGGAGATCACCGCCGCCCAGCCGCCGATCTCGCCCTTGCGCCGCGCATTCGCCGCCGTGCCCTCGACCGTCGCCACGCCGGCGGTCGCCGGGTCGTCGCGAAGCTCGCGCCCGAGATCGCCGCCGCGCCCGTCGGGAAGGTCGTCGTCGAGGATCAGAAGAGCGGGATGGCGCCGGTCCAAGAAGCGGCGCACCTCATCGATGCGGCTGAAGTCGTACGCCACCCACCCCGACTCCTCGGCGACCTCGCGAACGAGATCCACCGTCGAGGCATCGTCATCGACGATGCAGAGCACCGGCGCGGCGGCACGGGCCCTGTTGTTCCCGCCCGGCATGCCCGCTGGCCGGCCGAGCGGGTTCCAGCCCCATATACTCCCCATGAGTATACTGAGGACGTGGTCCAGGCCCCCGAAGCACCCTCCGACACCGCCGAGCTGACGCTCCCCGTCGTCGGCATGACGTGCGCGAGCTGCGTCAACCGCATCGAGCGGTTCCTGAGCCGTGCCGACGGCGTGTCCGAGGCCAGCGTGAACCTCGCGACCGAGCGCGCCACGGTGCGCTTCGACCCCGCCGTCATCGATCGGTCCGGGATCGTGAGCGCCATCGAGAGCGCCGGCTACGAGGTGAGGCGCGAGGCCTCGATCGAGCGCACGGAGGACGCGGATCTCGCCGAAGCGGCATCGCGGGCCGCAGAGCGGCGGGAGATGCTCATCGGCGCCGCGGCGTCGACCATCACCGGCATGGTGATGATGGCGCTCATGCTGTGGCCCGGCGGCGCGCCGTGGCCGATGCAGGACCTCAACGTGTGGTTCCTCGTGCCCGCCACGATCGTCCAGTTCGTCTTTGGTCGCCGCTTCCTGGTGGCCGCACTGCGCGGCGCGCGGCACGGCGAGGCGAACATGAACACGCTCGTCGCCATCGGGACGCTGGCGGCGTACGGCTACTCGCTCGTCGTGACGCTCCTCCCGGACACGGTCATGGCGGCGGGACTCGGCCACGAGACGTACTTCGACTCCGCCGCGGTGATCGTCGGCCTCATTCTCTTCGGGCGCTGGCTCGAGGCGCGGGCAAAGGGCCGAGCCGCGGGCGCCGTCCGCGCGCTGCTCCGCCTTCAGCCGTCAATGGCCCGCGTCCTCCGCGAGGGCGGCGAACGCGAGGTGCCGGTCGCGGAGGTGGTCGTCGGCGATCTCGTGCGGGTGCGGCCGGGGGACCGCGTGGCGGTCGACGGCGTGGTGATCGACGGCGCGTCGGCGGTCGACGAGTCGATGCTCACCGGGGAGGCCATCCCCGTGGACAAGGGCCCCGGCGATCGCGCCATCGGCGCGACGCTCAACGTGGCGGGCTCGTTCGTCATGCGAGCGGAGCGCGTGGGACGCGACACCGCGCTCGCGCAGATCGTTGCGCTCGTGGAGCAGGCACAGGGCTCGAAGGCGCCGATCCAGCGCCTCGCCGATCGCGTCACCGGCTGGTTCGTTCCCGCGGTCATGGGCATCGCGGCCCTGACGCTCGTCGCGTGGCTCGTCCTCGGGCCGGATCCGAAGCTCACCTACGGCCTCGTGAGCGCGGTCGCGGTGCTCATCATCGCCTGCCCGTGCGCGATGGGGCTCGCCACGCCGACCGCGATCATGGTCGGGACCGGCAAGGGGGCCGAGGCCGGAATCCTCATTCGCGACGCCGCCGCGCTCGAGCACGCGCAGGGCATCACCACCGTCGTCCTGGACAAGACGGGCACCATCACGCGCGGCACGCCAACGGTGACGCTGGTGCAGCCCGCCGAGGGGACGGACGCCGGGGAGCTGCTTCGGCTCGTGGCGGCCGCGGAGCGAGGGAGCGAGCACCCGCTCGCCGAGGCGATCGTCCAGCACGCCCTCGATGCCGGCATCGAGGTCCCCGAGGCGACCGCGTTCGAGGCGCTGGCCGGCCGCGGCGTGCGTGCCACGGTCGACGGCGCAACGCTGCTCGTGGGCACCGAGGCCTTCGTGCGTGAGGACGGGGTCGACCCCTCCCCGCTCGAGCCGGCCGCGGCGAGCGCCGCCCGCGATGGGGCCTCAACCGTCTTCGCGGCGCGGGACGGCAGGCTCATCGGCCTCATCGGCCTCGCCGACACCGTCAAGCCGTCCTCGGCAAGCGCCATCACGCGCCTCCGGAGCGCCGGCATCGACGTGTGGATGCTGACCGGTGACCGCCGAGCGACGGCCGAGGCCATCGGCGCGCAGGTCGGCATCGGCCCGGACCGAATCATCGCCGAGGTGCTGCCCGGGGAGAAGGCCGAGCGCATCCGCTCACTCCAGGCGAGCGGCAGCATCGTGGCGATGGTCGGCGACGGCATCAACGACGCGCCCGCCCTCGCACAGGCCGACATCGGCATCGCCATCGGCACGGGGGCCGACGTGGCGCTCGAGGCCTCCGACGTCACCCTCGTGGGCAGCGACCTGGCCGGCGTCGCGACCGCGGTGCGCCTCTCGCGCGCCACGATGCGCACGATCCGCCAGAACCTCGCGTGGGCGTTCGGCTACAACATCCTGCTCATCCCGGTCGCGGCCGGCGTCCTGTTCCCGGTGGCAGGGCTCCTGCTCAGCCCGGCTCTCGCGGCCGGCGCGATGGCGCTCTCCAGCGTCAGCGTCGTCGCCAACTCCCTGCGACTGCGCGGGTTTCGCGCGGCGTGATCCACCACCGACGACAGAGAAAGGCCGACCGATGACGACCATGGTCAAGGATCCAGTGTGCGGCATGGAGGTCAACCCCGACATAGCGCGGGCACAGGGCCTCATCGCCGAGCACGGGGGCGAGACGTATTACTTCTGCGGGCGCGGGTGCAAGCTCGACTTCACCGACGACCCCGAGCGAATCCTGGACCCCGCCTACCAGCCGAGCATGTAGCGACGCCGCCTAGGCCGCGGCCACCCGGTCCCGACCGGCGCGCTTGGCCATGTAGAGGGCCACGTCGGCGGCGCGCAGCAGCTCCTCGGCGGTCTCGGTGTCGGGACCGATCGCGGCGCATCCCGCCGACACGGTCGCGGTGACCGGCTCGCCGTCGGCTCCCGAGATCTTCGTGTCGGCCAGCTGCTGGCGGACACCGTCCGCCACCCGCATGGCGTCCTCGAGGGTCGAACGGAAGAGGATCGCCGCAAACTCCTCGCCGCCCCAGCGCGCGACGAGGTCGCTGGCTCGCATCCGGGCCCGGAGGATCGAGCCGAAGGTGCGCAGCACCTCGTCGCCGACGTGGTGCCCATGGCGGTTGTTCAGCTCGCTGAAGTGGTCGAGGTCGAACATGATCGCGGCGAGCGGGAAGCGCTCGGCGACCGGCACCCGCGCGCGCTGCGCAATGAGCTGGTCGAGGGCCGGATCCAGGTAGCGACGGTTGAAGAGCCCCGTCAGCGGGTCTCTCATGGCGAGCTCGCGCAGCTCCGCGTGGAGGAACGTGTTGCTGACCGCGAGCACGGCCTGCTCGCCCAGCATCCTGAGCGCGTCGAGCTCGGGCTCGCTGAACCGGTCCGAGCGGTCGCTGCGCATGAGGGTGAGCACCCCGACGACTGCCCCGTCGCGGATGAGCGGCAGCGCCGCCGCCCGCATCGGCGCTCCCTCGCGCGCGTCCGGGAGAAACCCTGCCCCGAGGTGCGCGGAGCGCGGGCGTGGAGCGGACTCGTCGATGATCATGGTCCGGTCGCGCAGCGCGCGGCCCGCCATCCCCTCGCCGGGCTTGGCCTCCTCGGGGACGGCGGAACGGTCGGCGCCGTCGGTGGCCCGCAGCATGTAGCGACCGGTCTCGCGGTCGAGCACGTGCAGCGTGGTCACCTCCGCGCGCACGACGCCCGAGACGGACCGCACGATCGAGGCGTACAGCTCGTCGGGCTGGAGCGTGGCGTTCACCGCCTCGCTGAACTGGTTGAGATGGCGGAAGAGCTCGACGCGCTGCGCGAGCTGCTGCCCGTCGCGCCCGATGATGAGCGCCGCGGCAAGGCGATCGGCCACCGCCACCATCAGGCGCAGGTCTATGGAGTCCAACGGGCGGGCCTGCTTGGACTCGACATTGAGGAACCCCATGAACTCGCCGTCGGCCATCAGCGGGACGCACACCTCGCTGACGACCTCGGGGTTGATCGCGATGTAGTCCGGATCAACGGAGACGTCGGGGACGAGCGCTGGCCGATGGGTACGCATCACGCGCCCGGAGACGCCCTGCGCCGCATCGAACGTCGCACCGGGCCGGGCGTGCCCCCGACGCGCGCCGAGGGTCACTCTCTGATCGTCACCGAGGTAGATCGAGACGTAGGGATAGCCGAACTCGTGCGAGATTCGTCCCACGAGCTCGTCGAGCGCCTCCGGGGTTGGTCCGCGCGAGGCCAGGATGTGACCGATGGCCTCCACGCCCGCGAGCTGCCGGGCACGGCGACGGTCGACGGTGACTGCCCGCCGCATCCGGCGCCGGGCAACCTCCATGCGCCGCACCTCTCGCCGGGTCGCGATCGCCACCAGGAGGATGACGGACGCGAGCCCGAGGGCTCGCTGGGCGGCGTCGCCGAACGAGGCGCGGTCGATGGTCTCGACCCCGAAGTGGGCGCCCATCGAGGCGACCACCGCGAAGCCGAGCAGCACCGGACCACCGAAGGCCGCGAGGGCAACGATCGGCAGGTAGAGCGCAGCGAGCAGACCGGTGCTGCTGGTGAGGAGCTGCGAGACGGCCACGAGCGCGACGCTCAGCGCGATCCGGGCGACGTTCCAGCGCATGCCGCGAGCGCGCACCGCCCCGCGCGGTGATGAGCGCCAGACGAGCGCGACGTTGACGCCCAGGTATGCGGCGGCGACGCCCCACAGCGCCCAGCCCCGAGTCGCAGGCGCCGCGATGAGGAAGACGGGGAGCAGCAGCGCCGCCGACTCGAAGACAGCGCGATCGCGCGCCACGGCTCCCGCCCGCGCGAGGACCCCGCGCAGCGGCCCGACGACGCCTGTCAGCGCGGGGCGCACGGCGCCCTCGGTCTGTACAGCGTTGTTCATCTCTACACGGCAGTCTGGAGCGCACCGCACCGGACCTCCATGACCCATCGGTACCCCGGGGTCGCCTTCCGCGTCGCCTGCTACGCTCGGCGGGATGGACCTCCCGCAGCCCTGGGGCCACGAGTGGGCCGGCCGCCTGGACGAGCTCGTGATCGACAGCGAAGCACTGACCGGCAACCCGTTGGGGGACCCTCACCGCCGGCCGCTGTACGTCTACACGCCACCTGGCTACGAAGACGAGCCCGAGCGACGCTATCCGTCGGTGTACGTCCTCCAGGGCCTGACGGGGCAGCTGGACATGTGGCGCAACCGCAAGGCATTCATGCCGAACCCACTCGAGGCCCTCGATGCCTGGTTCGCTCGCCCGGGCGCGGCGCCTGCAATCGTCGCCTTCGTGGACGCGTGGACGAGCCTCGGTGGCTCGCAGTTCATCGACTCCCCGGCCACCGGCCGCTACCACGGCTACCTGTGCGACGAGGTCGTCGCGCTCGTCGACGTGCGGTACCGCACGCTGGGCGGCGCGGCGCATCGAGGGGTGGCCGGCAAGAGCAGCGGCGGCTACGGCGCCATGGTCACGCCGATGCTGCGGCCGGACCTGTTCGGCGGCCTCGCCACGCACGCCGGCGACGCCCTGTTCGAGGTCTGCTACGCGCCGGACTTCCGCGAGGCAGCCCGTGCGCTCCGCGACGAGTACGACGGGTCATACGACGCCTTCTGGAGCGACTTCCGGTCGCGCCCCGGTCGATCGCGCCGCAGCGACGGCGTGCTCCTCAACGTGTGGTGCATGGCGGCCTGCTACTCCGCCGATGCCGACGGGACGGTACGGCTGCCGTTCGAGACAACCACCGGTCGCCAGGTCCCGGAGGCCTGGGAGCGCTGGCTGGCGTGGGACCCGGTGCGCATGGTCGCAGGGCACGCAGACGCGCTGCGCGGGCTGCGGGCCGTCTGGATCGACGCGGGTCGCGCAGACGACTTCTACCTCGACCTGGGCGCGGAGGCCTTCCGCGCCGAGCTGGAGCGAAGCGGCATCGCCGGAGAGGCGGTGCGCTTCGAGCTCTTCGACGGCACGCACGCGGGGATCGAGTGGCGCTACCCGCAGGCGATCGGCTGGTTGGCGGAGCGGCTCGCTACCTAGCGCCAAGAGGCCCCGCTCGACGGATCGAGCGGGGCCTCGCTATTCAGCCGGGAGAGGTCCTACGGCCGAAGCCCGAAGGTCGCCAGCCAGTTCAGGTCGTCGACGCGGTCGACGCGATAGACGCCACCGGTGCCCGCACAGGTCGAGTTGAGCCCGTACGAGGTCACCCCGGCGACTGTGGTCGAGCTTCCGAGGAAGTTCGGGCCTCCGGAGTCGCCGAAGCAGGTGCCGCCGGTGTTGGCGTTGTTCGACAGCAGGAGCGAGAAGTCACCGGTGAACCCGGTGTTGATCTGGATCAGGTGCGGGTGCGCCACCATGCGGACACGCACGTTGTTCTCCTTCCACGACGCCGCGTCGGGGAACGACTGCTGGAGGCCGTAGCCGACCGCCGTGAAGATCGTGCTGCTGCCCGGCTGGAGGCGGTCGAGGCTGTCGAGTCGTGGCAGCTTGCCGTACGTCTTCATCTTCACCGGCTTGTCGAGCACGACGACGCCGAGGTCGAAGAGGTAGAAGGCGTTCGGGTTGTACTGCGGATGCGTGTACGGCGTGCCGCCAACATCACCGTCGAACGGGTAGCCGTTCTGCGGGATCCCCGACTCCACGTCCGCGGCGAACCAGATCTCGACGTGGGCCGCCGGTGACTCGGTGCAGTGCCCGGCGGTGAGGAAGATCGTCGGCGACATCAGCGTGCCGCTGCACCGCCAGAGCGGGTCTCCGTTGGCCCGCTGGGCGACCATCAGGCCGACGTATGGGTGTGCGTTGCCGTCGAGCTCTCCATCGGTGATGGCAGCTGCCGGCATGATGGTCGCCATGGTGAGCGTGAGAGAGGCGATCAGGATCGCGAACAGCGACCGACGTCCTCGGGTCCGTCTCATGAGTCCCTCCGAAATGTCCTGGGCAGTGGCCGGCGCGGTGGCCAGCGCGAGAAACACAGCGTAGGCGAACGTGCGGCCGGAGACCAGCCCCCGGGTGGCGCGTAGAATCGGCAGCCGCGCAGCCCCATGGAACGATAGGAGATGTCTCGCCCGTGACCCGCATCCTCGTGTACACCGGCAAGGGCGGGGTGGGCAAGACGAGCGTCGCCGCGGCGACCGCGATCGCGTGCGCCGATCGTGGCTACCGCACGATCGTGATGTCAACGGACATCGCACACAGCCTGTCCGACGCATTCGACCTCCCGCTGGGGCCGACGCCCACAGTCATCGCGCCGAACCTGTGGGGCCAGGAGTCCGACGTCTTCTACAACGTCGCCCGCTATTGGGGCAAGGTGCAGCAGTACGCCGCATCGGTGCTGCGCTGGCGTGGCCTCGACGAGGTAATGGCCGAGGAGATGACCGTGCTGCCAGGCATGGACGAGGTGGGCAGCCTGCTCTGGATCGCGGACCACCACGACTCGGAGCAGTACGACGTCGTGGTCGTCGACGCGGCGCCCACCGGCGAGACGCTGCGCCTGCTCTCCCTGCCGGAGGCCGCGAAGTGGTGGATGGAGAAGATCGAGCCCATCGGTCGCAGGATCACCAAGCTCACCGGCCCGATCATCCAGCGCGTGGTGGGCATGCCGATGCCGGGCGACGAGGTGTTCAACGCCGGCGAGGAGCTGTTCAGACGCCTCGAGCACATGCACGACCTCCTGGTCGACCGCGACAAGACCTCGGTGCGGGTGGTGCTCACGCTCGAGCACGTGGTCATCAAGGAGGCGCAACGATCGTTCACCTACTTTCACCTCTACGGCTACCCGACCGATCTGGTGGTCGTGAACCGGGTGCTGCCCGAGGCGGTCGGCCCGTACTTTCGCGGCTGGTACGAGGCGCAGCAGCGCTACGGCCCGCTCGTCGAGCAGACCTTCCACCCGGTGCCGGTCCGTCGCGCGCCGTTCTTCGACCGCGAGGTCGTCGGTCTCGAGATGCTCCGCGAGCTGGGGGTCGCGCTCTACGACTCCGCCGATCCCACCGCGTTCTTCTACCGTGGACGCCCGTACTCGGTGGTGCGCGAAGGCGACGGCTTCCTGCTCTCGGTGGAGCTGCCCTTCACGACCAAGGACCAGATCAACCTGTCCCGGCACGCCGACGAGCTCGTCATCGACCTCGGGACGTGGCGGCGTACGCTGGTCCTGCCACGCATCCTTGTCGACGCACCCACCGAGGGGGCACGGTTCGAGGAGAACACGCTCAGGATTCGGTTCGGAGCACCAGAACGCAAGACCTGAAGGAGAACCCCAGATGACCGATGAGGCACCCCGCGACAGGACGGCCGAGCTCGAGGCCCGGCTCGCCGAGCTCGAGCGACAGGCCCGACCCACGTCGTCGGGCGACGGTCGCTCGGGGATCGAGGCCGCGTTCTGGGCGACCGTCCACACGATCTTTCCCGAGGATGCCCGCAAGCACATGAAGGCGGCGACCCGCGAGCAGCTGCTGGCGGCCAGGGTCTACCTCGATCGATGGATCGCTCGGCTCGACAAGGAGGAGGCGGAGGAGGAGGGCACCGCCCGCTCGCGCGAGCGGATCGAGGTCGAGTAGAGCCTCCCTAGAGCTCCGCGCTGAAGGTGTCGCAGCTTGCCGGGTCGCCGGACTCCAGCCCGGTCGTGAACCACCCCTCGCGCTGCTCCGCGGAGCCATGGGTCCAGGTCTCGGGGTTCACCTGCCCCTCGGTGCGCTCCTGGATGCGGTCGTCGCCGACCGACTGCGCCGCGTCGAGCGCCTGCGCGATCTGCGCCTGGGTGATCGGCTCGAGGTAGCCGGTCTCCACGGCATTGGCGACCCACACGCCGGCATAGCAGTCGGCCTGCAGCTCGGTGCGCACCGCGTAGCTCTCCTCGCCCGCGTCCTGGGTCGACCGCAGGACGCCTGTCAGGTTCTGGATGTGGTGCCCGTACTCGTGGGCGAGGACGTACGCCTCGGCGAGCGGCCCTCCCTCGGCCCCGAGCTGCGTGCGCATCGCGTCGTAGAACCCGAGGTCGATATACACCCCCTGGTCGGGCGGACAGTAGAAGGGACCAACCGCGCTCGTTGCCTGCCCGCAGCCGGTGCTCACGGCACCGTCGAAGAAGGTCGTGGTGGCCGGCTGGTAGTCGGGGTAGGCCTGGGCCCAGTAGGCTTGGATGCTGTTCACGTAGGCGACGATGCGGCAGTCGTCCCGCTCGGCCGCATCGGCCCCCGTCTGGCAGTCCGCGAGGTCCGCGCTCTCCTGCCCGCTTCCCACCGTCGTGTCACGCAGCGAGTCGAGATTGACCTGGGAGGGGTCACCTCCGAGCAGCAGATAGGCAACGATGGCGACCACACCGATGAGGCCGCCACCGGCGGCGATACCGCCGCCACCTCGCAGATCACGAACCTGCCCGGGGTTGAGCCGGGCGCGACGTCGAATTGTCATGTCGCCGTTCTAAGCAAATCGCCTGCCCGCACGCCGTTCAGGCCGTCTCTGGGATAATCTGCCGAGCGCGCGGACCGATGCGGGAGTAGCTCAGTTGGCAGAGCGGCAGCCTTCCAAGCTGCATGTCGCGGGTTCGATCCCCGTCTCCCGCTCCATTCACCGGCTGACAGGCCGAGGGCAGGTCCTCAGCCGAAGTCGCACTCCACCTGGAGGGCGGCGACGGCATTCCCGAGCGCGGAGACCTGCTCCGGCGTCAGCTTGTCGAGAAAGTGGCGCTCGATGCCGCGCATGTGGACCGGCACGGCGCGGCGCAGCACCTCCTCGCCCTGCGGCGTGAGCGACGCGCGGACCGACCGCCCATCACCGGTGGCCGAGCAGCGCGACACCAGGCCCTCCCGCTCGAGCTCAGCCACGCGGCGCGTCATGCCGCTGCGGCTCACGAGGGTCCGGCGGGCGAGGTCCGTCATTCGGAGCTCCCCGCCCTCCGCCAGCGCGAGCTGGATGAGCACGTCGAAGTCGACGAGCGGCAGGCCGGCCTCACGGCGAAGCTCCGTGTCGAGGAGCCTGAGCACGGCGGCGTGCGATCGGAGGAAGCCGAGCCACGCCTGGCCTCCCTCGGCGTCGGGGGCCATGCGACCGTCGGTGGCCGAATCGATGATCTGCTGACCGAGCGTCCGTTTCATTGCAAGCGCAACAATACTCGATCGGCTCAGTCCCGATCGGCCTTCATGAGCTCCCGGAGCACCTCGTCGGTGTGCTCGCCGAGGTGGGGCGGTGGGCGCCGGAGTCGGAGCGTGGCACCTCCGAGTCGGATGGGGCTGGGAGGCAGTCGCATCCCATCGACCGCCTGAAGCCAGTCGGGGCCGAGCGCGGCGATGGCCTCGGCGACCGAGTTTACCGGTCCGGCGGGCACGTCGGCGGCGGCGAGCGCCTCGACCAGCGCGGCGCGATCCCAGGCGCTGACAGCGGCACCTAGCCATGGCGCGAGCTCGTCGCGTCGGGCGATGCGCTGCGGGTTCGTGGCGAAGCGACCGTCGTCGATGAGGCCGAGGACGCCGAGCAGGCGCCCGAACTGCGCGTCATTCCCCACGGCGATGACGAGATGACCGTCCCGGGCGGCGAACGACTCGTACGGAGCGATGTTCGGATGGGCGTTGCCGTGTCGAGCGGGCTGTGCGCCGGCCAGCTGGTTGCCCAGGACGTTGATGAGCGACGTCACGCCGGCCTCGACAAGGTTCACCTGCACGTGCCGCGCTGGGACAGCGTCACGGCCGACCAGCGCCGCGAGCGCGCCGACCGCCATCTCGAGCGCGGCGAGGAGGTCGAGCAGCGCCACGCCCACCTTCATCGGCGGGCCATCCACGCCGCCGGTGACGCTCATGAGACCGCTCACCGCCTGCGCCAGCAGGTCGTACGCGGGGCGATCGGCATCGGCTCCCGGAAAGCCGCCGACGCTGGCGACGATGAGCCGCGGGTGGCGATCCGCCAGCGCATCGGCCGCCAGGCCAAGACGCGCCGCGGTCGAGGGCCGGTAGTTGTGGACCAGGAGGTCCGCATCGCCGAGGAGCCGATCGAGGGTCGCGCGCCCGTCATCGGTCCGCAGGTCGAGCACGATCGCGCGCTTGTTCCGGTTGACGGACGCGAAATAGGCGCTGCGGCGTTCGCTCGGGTCGCCCCACCACGGAGGGCCCCATGCCCGCGTCTCGTCGCCATCAGGCGGCTCCACCTTGATGACGTCGGCGCCGAGGTCGGCCAGCAGCATCGTGGCGAACGGACCGGCCAGCACCCGGCTCACGTCGATCACCCGAATGCCGTCGAGCGGCAGTCTCTCCGTCACGGCAAATACGGTAGACCGATGCCGGCGCTGCGCGCCGCTAGCATTGACCGATGAAGATCGGCCTCATGCTCCCAATCGGCGAGGACGAGGCCACCCGCCGCCCGCCGTCGTTCGATCACCTGCGGGCGATGGCCGTGGCGGCCGAGGAGGGGGGCCTCGACTCGGTATGGTGCGCGGACCACGTCCTCACCCGGTCCGCCGACGAACCGACGACGCGCGGCCTGCACGAGGCATGGACGCTCCTCTCGGCGCTCGCGGCGGTCACGTCTCGGGTGACGCTCGGGCCGCTCATCCTGTGCGTCCCGTTCCGCAACCCGGCGCTCACCGCCAAGATGGCCGCGACCTTCGACGAGGTGAGCGGCGGACGGCTGGTGCTTGGGCTCGGCTGCGGCTGGCACCAGCCCGAGTTCGACGCCTTCGGGTACCCCTTCGACCACCGTGTCGGCCGCTTCGAGGAGGCGCTCGAGATCATCCTGCCGATGCTCCGCACCGGATCCGCCACCTTCAAGGGCCGATGGCATCGCGCCGAGCGCGCCGACCTCGTCCCGCCCCACCCGCGCGCCAGCGGACCGCCGATCCTGATCGCGGGCAAGCAGCCACGCATGCTGGAACTGGTCGCTCGTCACGCCGACCAGTGGAACGCGGCGTGGTACGGGCACCCGGACACGGCGGACGAGCTCCGCGAGCGGCTGGGGAACCTTCGGACCGCCCTGGATGCCGCGGGACGCGACCCCGCCACCCTGACGCTGACGGCCGGGGTCTTCGTCGCCGTGGCCGAGGATCCCGACGCGCCGGAGAACGCGATGCGCGGGTCCGTCGAGGAGATTGCTGACGCGCTTGCCGGCTATTCGTCGATGGGAATCAGCCACCTCATCGTTCACCTCTGGCCGCGGACTCCGGACGCCGTGGCGCGCCTCGCCGAAGCCGCACTCCTGGTCCGCGAGCGCGAGGCCGTCCCGACCCCCTAGGAAGCCAGCTCCTCGCTCGTCATCAGGACGTGGCGATAGGCGCGGCGGGCGCGGCGCAGCCGCGCGAGGTGAACGCCGA
>JBDTWT010000002.1:0-28986 GCA_040006555.1 Chloroflexota bacterium | reverse complement strand
AAGGAGCCGAACGGCATGTCGCCGATGACGAGCGCGCGCGGCCGGGCGCGCGCGACGGACGCCGTGAGCATCACCGACTCGTCCATCGTCATGGGGACCGTCGTCGGGTAGCCGAGCACGTTGTTGCCCGCGGAGTCGCCGACCAGGATGAGGTCGACGCCCGCCTCGGATGCCAGCCGCGCGGACGGATGGTCGTAGGCGGTGACCATGACGATCTTCGTCCCGGCGCGCTTCATCGCGCCGACCTCGGGGATCGTCAGTGGCTCACGCAGGCCGGTCGTCATGCCGGAAGCGTCCTCTGCTCCAGCCGCGTTGTCAACGCGGCCAAGGTCCAACGTGCGGGCGCTCAGCGCAACAGGGGGATGTTGTCGATCAGGCGCGTGGAGCCGATGCGAACGGCGGCGACCAGCGTCGGGCCGTCGAGGTCCGCGACTTCGACGTACTCCACGCGCAGCTCGCG
The DNA here is from genome assembly GCA_040006555.1 of Chloroflexota bacterium. GTDB lineage: Bacteria > Chloroflexota > Limnocylindria > QHBO01 > QHBO01 > JACDBZ01. Next base: position 28,526 of record JBDTWT010000002.1, on the reverse strand, counting down.
CGCCGTGCGGAGCACTGCGTGAGCGGCGTCGACGGCATCGGCACCGGAACGATGCGCCTGAGCCCCAGCCTGGAGCGCTCGCGGAAGCGCCGCGGCGCTCAACCGCTCGTGCGCTGAGAGGAACGCGTTCCGCGAGCTGAGCGCGAGGCCGTCAGGGTCCCGGACGGTGGGCACGGCGACGATCTGGATCGGCAGGTCGAGGTCGCGAACCACCTGCCTGATGACGGCAAGCTGCTGCGCGTCCTTGCGGCCGAAGAACGCGATCTCCGGCTGGACGATGTCGAAGAGCTTGGTGCAGACCGTCGCCACCGCCCGGAAGTGGCCCGGCCGGGCGGCTCCCTCCAGCTGGAGCGCCAGCGCGCCGGGATCGACCCAGGTGTTGAATCCGGGTGGGTAGAGCTCTTCGGCCGTTGGGGCGAACAGGATGCTCACTCCGGCCTTCTTGGCGATCTTCGCGTCTCGCTTCTCGTCCCGCGGGTAGCGCGCGAGGTCATCGGCCGCGGTGAACTGTGCGGGGTTCAGGAAAAGGCTGACGACGGTGAGGTCGGTCGCCTCACGAGCGGCTCGCATGAGCGCCAGGTGACCGTCATGGAAGGCGCCCATGGTGGGCACGAGGCCGATGCGTTTCCCGGCCAGCCTCGGCTCCTCGAGCGCTTTCCGCACCTCGGCGACAGTGCGAACGGTCTTCACGGCGCCTCGGTGATCCTGCGAGTCGCGTCGGCGAGGGCCCGATAGAGCGGGACGAGGTCCGGTGCCCGCTCCTCGAGCGCGGCGATGTGGGCTTCCACGGTCTCGACGTCGCCGCGGGCGATCGGTCCAGTCAGGTCGAAGCCGTTCTCGATCGTGCGCTGCATGAGCGGCACGATCGCCTCGGGTGGCGCGCCCGCCTGGACCAGGAGGCGGGCCGCGGTCCGGTACAGCGTGACGATGGAGTTGCCGCCGATGACGGCGCCGGCGTGATAGAGAGCGCGGTCCGCATCGGCGAGCTCGAATGCCTTGAGGCCGAGCGTCTCGGCGAGCCAGCGGGCGCGCTTGCGAGCGCCGGCGGTCTCGGCGGTGATCGCCGCCCACGCGCCGTCGAGCTGCTCCGGGCCGCGCTCGAGGGTGAGGGTCTGGAGCGGGTGGACCGAGAACCGCCGCTTGTGCGGCGCCAGCGCGGCGAGTGGGGTCGCGCCACTCACATGCGCGACCCATCGGCCGAGCTGGACTTCCTTCGCCACCTCGGCGATCGCCGAGTCGGGCACCGCGAGGATCACGAGCTCAGACTCAGGGATGGGTGGCCGGCCGATGGCCACCGCGACCCCCCGTTCCGCCAGGCGGGCGGCGATCGCGGCCCCGGCACGGCCTCCGCCGATGACGTGCACCGATTCGAACATGCGTCGTCGAGTCTAGCCGCGGCGCGGCGCGGCGCGGCGCGGCGCCTTCCAGGCGCGCGCGTCGCAGAGGCTGTGCACCGGCTGGCCGCGGTCTCCTTCGCGTCCGATATATCGGCCGCATTGCGCCGCAAGGCGCGGTTCGGCGGGATTCGGCCGAAATATCGACCGCTGGTGCGCTCGAGACGCGCCACCGTGCGCCGCTCAGGCTGTGGGGGGTCCGATAGATCGGCCGCATCGCGCCCCGCCACGGCTCCGGGCGCAGATCGGCCGATATTTCGGTTCGCTCGCTCGCCGAGGACCGGGCGAGCGGCTAGTCGAACGTCACCTCGACCAGCGGCGCCGACGCGACCATCACGGAGTGGTCCATGCCCCAGGCTGCGGCGATGGGGCGCAGGAGCTCCTCGCGCTCGGCCCGATCGGTGATGACGCGGCCGGTCGCAGGGAGATCGGCGGAGACGGCGCCCTTGAGGTGGAACGTCATGCGTGGGTTCGCCTTGAGGTTCGCGACCCACGAGCGCGGGAAGCCCGGGCGCCCACTGATCACGATCCGCCCGTCGACGTTGTGGAACACGAGCTCGATCCGCCGTGGCTTGTCGGTCGTGCGCCCGGTGGTCGTGATGTCCATCCGGTGGCCGCGGCTGAGCGCGCGCTGGATGCGCTCGTCGAGGACCATCACCAGGTCACCTTCACCAGGTCACCTTCACCGACCGCTCGTCCGCGCCGCGAAGGACGGTGACGTCGAGCGTCGCGTTGCCGACGGCGGCGCCGAGGACGTCGAACAGGTCGTCCGCGCTCGCCACGTCGCGCCCGCCCGCGGCCACGATGAGGTCGCCCTCGGCGAGTCCGGCCCTGTCGGCGGGGGATCCCTCCTCCACCTCCCGAACCAGGAGCCCATCGCGCTCCGGCAGCCCCACCGCGCGGCGGAGGCGTCGAGCGACGTGCGACGGCGCGAGGCCGATCCCCAGCTGCCGGCGCTCGGGCGACTCTCCCCGGCCCAGTGCCGCGACTCGATCGCGGACGGTCCCGTCCGCGGCGATCGCGAGGTAGAAGCCGTTGCCGAGCCTGTTCGTGTTGATGCCCAGGAGGCGGCCACCCAGGTCCACGACGGGGCCGCCCGACGAGCCCGGCATGAGCGGCGCGGTGTGCTCGATCGCGCCGGCGACGCGGCGGCCGCGCGGACCGCGGAACTCACGTCCGACGCCGCTGACGAAGCCGAAGGTGACTCGCGGGCCATGTCCGTTCGGGTTGCCCAGCGCCACGACCGGAGTGCCGATTCCGGCCTCCGCATCGGCTCCCAGCTCGAGGGCCTTCGCGCCCTCGGTGGCCACGTTGAGGACGGCGAGGTCGCCATCGGTGTCGACGCCCGCGACGGTGGCATCGGCGGTGCGCCCATCGGCGAAGGTGACGCGGATCTCGTCACCCGCCAGGTTGTGCGCGTTGGTGAGGATTCGGTCCTTGCCGATGACGACTCCCGAGCCGCCGCGCCATCGGTTCCCGAGCCCGACGACGGAAGGTCCGACCGTCTCCGCGATCCCACCTAGCTCCCGGCCAAGGTCTGCCAGGCTTGCCATATTCGTTCTGTTGCCTCCGAGGACTACTATGTGACTTGCAATGCGCAAGTTACTCCTTCCAACGCCCATGTCAAGGCCGATGTCTTACGATCGATCCATGCCTCGCGCCCAGACGCCCCTCGCGGCCGCACTCGAGCGTGTGGGCGACCGCTGGAGCCTGCTCCTTATCGAGGCGTTGCTCGAGGGTCCGCGCCGGTTCGGCGAGCTGTCGGAGACGGTCGGCGGAATCGCGCCGAATATCCTGTCCGACCGGCTGCGCCGCCTGGAGGGCGAACGCATCCTGCGGGCGACGCCCTACTCGGACCGGCCGCCGCGCTTCAGCTATCAGCTCACGGAGGAGGGCCACGAGCTCGCGGGCGTCCTGCGGCTGCTCGCGGATTGGGGCTCGCGAGGTTCGTCGACCGCCGAGCCGATGCGTCACGCCTCCTGCGGCACCCCGGTCGAGGCTCGCCTCTGGTGCCCCACGTGCGCGCGCTCCGTGGAGGAGCCCGAGGCCGACGGCCTCCATTTCCTCTAGCGGTCAGTGGGGCGAGGCGCGTCCTCCTTGAGGTGGCGCGCTCGATGCATCGAGCGCGAGCGCGCCAACCGTGCGAGAAATGCCCTTCTGTGGCTTCCGTCGGCCGTACACTCCGTCCCGCAGGCCGGCGGCATCCTGGCCGAGACCGGCATCCGCAGCGAGGTAGCCAGATGACCGAGTCCACGCGACCTCCGGACCAGCGCTGGTCCAACGACGAGCCAACCGCCGCAGATCCCGCAGCGCCGGCCGCTCCGCCGCCCGCGGCCGCGCCCGCTTCGTACGCGGCCTCGAGCACCAGCACCGCCGTGGTCGAGCCCGTCCGCCGCCCCGGAGTCGTGACCGCGGGGAGCATCACGCTCATCGTCCTCGGTGCGCTCACCATCCTGTTCGGGGTGCTCTTCGTCCTGTTCAGCGCGCTGTTCGCCGGCGCGGGCGCGGGCGGCGAGCTGGCCGAGACGCCTGGTCTGGGCGGCATGCTGGGCGCCTTCGCCGGCATGCTCATCTTCATGGCCATCCTCGTGCTCCTCTTCGGTGCGCTCCAGCTGTGGGTCGGAATCAACGCGCTCGGCGGTCGGAGCTGGGCGCGGATCACGGGCATCGTGCTCAGCGTGATCGGCGCCGCGCTCTTCGCGGGCGGGCTGACCTCGGCCGGCAGCGAAGGCAGCAGCCCGGTGCTCAACATCATCTTCATCGCCGCGTACCTCTTCGTGATCTTCGCTTTCGCGACGGGAGGGCGCTGGTTCGGCGCTCGCACCGCCTAGTCGCTCCTCGCCACGCAATCCCGCCTCGGTTGCGTTCAGCGTTCGCGGCCAGCGAGCGGGGCCGCGTCCGATATATCGGCCGCATTGCGCCGCAGGGCTCGGTGCGGCGCGGATCGGCCGATATATCAACCGCCGGGGCGCTCGAAACGCGCCTCCGCGCGCCGCTCAGGCTGTCGGGGGTCCGATACATCGGCCAGATCGCGCCCCACCACGGCTCGGGGAGCAGATCGGCCGATATATCGCTCGCCGAGGGCGCACTTGACATGTGACCTGACGGTCACCTAAAGGCCGATCCGTCACACCGCCTCGTGCACTCGTTCTTCTTTCCCGGCACCGACGAGCCGCCGTCGCGCGTGACCTGGAAGCTCGACGCGCGAGGTCCGGCCACGCTCCTCACCCTCGAGCATGAGTTCGCATCCGAAACCTCGACATACCGCAGCGTCGCCCATGGCTGGGTCCCCATCCTGTCGGGCCTCAAGACGCTCCTCGAAACCGGGAAGCCGATCGAGATCGAGTTCCCGTCCCACGACGGCGTCCGTGAGTAGCGGCTGCTAGGCTCCGGTGCGTGGACCTCCACGCGCCGGAGTTCGGCTTCCTCGGCGCCCCCGTCGTCACCGATCCGTCGACGATCGACGGTGACGTCGCGATCCTCGGGGCGCCGCACGGGGTGCCCTATCCGCACCCGGGCGCGACGGTCGGCTGTGCCGAGGCCCCGGCCGCGATTCGCGCTCGATCGCAGCGGCTGGCTCAGTTCCGGGGGCACCACGACTTCGACACCGAAGGACCGATGCTGCCGCTCGACTCCGGCCCTCGCCTGGTCGACGTGGGCGATATCTCCGGTCACCCGACCGATGGCGCCGGCAACAGCCGCCGCATCGGCGAGGCGGTTGCCGCCCTCCTCGACCGCGGCGCGGTCCCGGTCTGCATCGGCGGTGACGACTCGGTCCCGATCCCGATCCTGCGCGCCTTCGCCGGCCGCGGCCCGATCACCGTCCTCCAGGTGGATGCGCATCTCGACTTCCGGGACGAGGTCGACGGCGTCCGTGAGGGGTACTCGAGCGCGATGCGCCGCGCGTCGGAGATGCCGCACGTTGCGCGAATCGTGCAGGTCGGGCTGCGCGGCGCCGGGAGCGCCCGGCCCTCGGACGTGGCCGATGCCCTCGCCGCGGGCAACCTGCTCGTCACGGCGCGCGAGCTCCGGCAGCGTGGCGCTGCCTCGGTCCTCGGCGCGCTGACCGACGCTGACCGGATCTTCCTGAGCTTCGACTGCGACGGGCTGGATCCATCGGTCTTCCCAGCGGTCTCCGCCCCCTCGCCGGGCGGCCTGACCTACGCGGAGGCGTCCGACCTCGTCCGCGGCATCGGCTCCCGGCTCGTGGGCGCCGTCTTCACCGAGTACGTTCCGCCGCTGGACCGGGACGCGCTGTCGGCGCTCGTCGTCGCGCGCCTGATGGTGACCGCGATCGCGGGCCTTTCATAAGCCTGCCGGCTCGACCGGCTATCGCCCTTCCACGGGAGGCTGCGGATCCTCGCAGAATCGGAACTCGCCGCCCTGCGCCGCGTGGAAGTTCAGCTCCTCACCGTCGATCTCAAGCACGACGCGAAACCCGGGCACCAATGCCTGGGTGTAGGCCTTGCCGGGCTCTGGGCAGCCGAGGGAGCCGTCGGACCAGGTGACCTCCTCCGCGGTGACGACACGCACCTCATTTATGGCGACGCCGGCCTCCTCCGCCGCTCGCGCGACGAGCGCCGCGAGCCCCGCCTCGCTGATGTCCGCGGTCGGCGTCGCGGGCGCTGCGGTCTCCTCGGCAGGGGACGGGTCCGGCGAGGCCTCGGGTGGCGTGGACAAGGCGGCTTCTCCCGCGCAGGCGGTGAGCGCGACAGCGGACAGCAGCGCCACCGCGAGCAGCGGCGCGCGCATCAAATGGCTTCTCATGGGCTCTCCCGACGCGCCCCGGGCGCCTGCGGTTCCGTCGGCCCGCGTCAGGCCGCGTCCGGATCGGGTTCGTCGCGCGGCGCGCCCATCGGCGGATGGTCGACGCCCGGCGCTCGCTGCTCCGGTGGGTCGGTGGGGGCGTCCCGCGGCGGCTCGTCGGGAAGCGTCGGCGGCGTTTCGTCGTTGGGGGGTCCCTGGATCGTCATGCCTCCAGCCATGCACCTCGCGTGCCCCGCGCCGCGGCAGTCCTGCGTCTGGCCCCACGTAGCTTCCGTTGTTACAAATGCGGGCAACGGAACAACAACGGAACAACAACGGAACCTAGAACCAGCCGTGCCTCTTGAAGAACCACACGGCACCCCCCGCCGCCACCAGCATGGCGCCGAGCGCGAGCGGATAGCCGGTGGCCCATCTCAGCTCAGGCATGAATGTGAAGTTCATGCCGTAGATCCCGGCGATGAGCGTCGGGATCATCAGCACCACCGTGAACGCGGTCAGGCGCTTCATGATTGCGTTCAGCGAGTTGCTCGCGACGGAGAGGCGCGCGTCGAGCACGGTGGCCAGCAGGTCCCGGTACACGTCGAGCTGGTCGAGGACGCGGATCAGGTGGTCGTACAGATCCTGGAAGTAGGGGACGATCGCGGCGTCGACGAGCGGCGTCTCGCGCCGCAGGAGGGTGTTGGCAACGTCGCGCATCGGAGCCAGCACGCGGCGAAGGTCCAACAGCCTGCGCTTGATCGCGAGGATCTCGCGGAGCGCCTCTCGGTCGGAATCCGACTCCAGGACCTGATCCTCGAGCGCGTCGATCCGGTCGGACAGCCGATCGAGCTCGGGGAAGTAGCTGTCGACGGCTGAGTCGAGCAGCGCGTAGAGCAGCTCGCCGGGTGCCTCGCCCACGCTGTCGGGGTGCGACTTCAGGCGCTCGTATGCCGCGTCGATCATCGGCGCGGGCGCCCAGTGCACGGTGAGGACCCACGACTCCCCCAGGAAGATGTGGATCTCCGACAACCCTGCGCCTGAGCCTGACCCGTCGACCGCCTCGTACGCCACGATCATGTGCTGCTCGGCGTAGGTGTCGACCTTCGGACGCTGGTGCTGCTTGTGCAGGTCCTCCACGGCGAGCGGATGAAGCCCGAACTCGCGCTCGAGGTCATCGATCGTCTCGTCGGAGGGATCCGTGACGTGGACGCAGGCCATGACGCCGGGCTCGGCGATCAGCCGGCCAAGCTCGCCCAGGCGCTCAGGCGGCAGCGCCTCGACACCCTTGTCGGGGCGTCTGATCAGGATCTCGATCCGGCTCTCGGAGGCATCGGCCATGGCGAGCGGAGTGTAGTCGCCGCCGATGCTCGAACCGGAACTCGGGCCGAGAGTCTGCTACCGTCGAGACGGCACCCTGACGATGCCCGAGCAGCGTGGAGTGGCAGCAAGATGGGATGGCTTCCGGACCCGGTCGAGCGTCTCCTCGAGGAGAGCCTCGTGGCCGAGGTGACGGTCATCGGTCGCAACGGACGGCCGATCACCCACCCGCTGATCCCGCTGTACGACGGGCACCGGATCTACCTCCACTCCTCGACGCTCTTCTCGAAGAAGCTCGAGCACCTCAAGCGCGACCCACGCATCGCGATCTCGCTGTCCGATCCGGTCGCGATGAAAGGCAACCCGGACCGCGCCACGATCCAGGGCACGGCGCACCTGATCGAGGAGGATCCGCACTCCGACTGGGAGAGGCTGATCCTCGAGCTGTGGCGAAAGAAGGAGCCGTCGATCGACGACTTCCTGAAGGTCCGCGTGGCGCTGCCGCTCTTCTTCGAGCGGGCCGTCATCCAGGTCCGGCCGGAGCGCTGCCTCTACTGGCCGCGGGGCCTGACGGACCGCCGGCCCGTCGAGTCAGTGCCACCCTCGGTCGAGGCAGCCTGATGACCGCGGCCCCCACTTCCACGCCGATGCGATCGGGCTCAGTGCCTGCCCACCCGCCCGCGGCCGCCGACCTCGAGCGCCTGGCCAGCTTCGAGCACGTCGTCGTGAGCTGGGTCGACGATGCGGGCTACCCGATGAGCGTCGCCACCACCTTCGAGGCCGATGCGGAAGCGGTGTCCGTGTCTCTCTCGCCGACCATTCCGGCGATCCCCACCGACCGCGAGCTGAGTCTCGTTGGCAGCCACATCCACCCGATCCCCGGCGGCTATGACGAGCGGCGCTACGTCGAGCTGTGGGGCCGTGCGACCGGTGACGGGAGCGGCGTCCGGTTCAGCCCGACCCGCGCCTGGGGCTGGGACGAGAAGGAGACCCCGTTCTTCGAGTACTCCGAGCGGTCGGTCCCCCAGTCCCGTCGCTACCTGGCCGCCCTGTCAGAGGAGAAGGGGCGGCCGATCAAGCCACGGCTCTCGCTCTTCTGGCTTGCGCTGCGGACCACGCGTCTGCCGTTCCTGTCGGCGACCGCGGTGCCCGTGCTGCTCGGGATCGCCATCGCCGCATCCCACGGCGCATTCACGTGGTGGACCGCCCTCCTCACGCTCATCGGCGGCTCGTTCGCGCACCTCGCGATCAACGTCACGAACGACATCTTCGACACGCTCTCGGGGGCCGACGAGGCGAACACGACTCCGACGCAGTTCTCGGGCGGCTCGCGAGTCGCGATCTACGAGCTGCTCACGGTCCGCCAGCTCGTCGCGCTGTCCCTCGCGCTCTTCGCGGCCGCCGGCGCCATCGGGCTGGTGCTGGTGCTCGTCACGCGCTCGACGACGCTCCTGTGGATCGGTCTCGCCGGCGTCCTGGTCGGCGTGATCTACACGGCGCCGCCGCTGAAGCTCGTCTACCGGGGACTCGGCGAGATCGCAGTCGCCCTCGGCTTCGGGCCGATCATGCTGCTCGGCGCCTACGTGGTGCAGACGGGGCGCATCGAGACGGAGCCGCTCCTCGTCTCCATCAGCATCGGCATCTTCGTGGCGCTCATCCTGTTCGTGAACGAGATCCCCGATCGGCGCAGCGATGCCGCGACCGGCAAGCGCACGCTGCCGGCGCGCTTCTCCCCGTCGATCGTGCAGGTCGGCTATCTCGTGGCCGCGGCCGTCGCGTTCGCCCTGATCGCCGGGGGCGTGGCGAGCGGTCTCCTGCCGTGGCCAACGCTCCTTGCGCTGCTGGCCGCGCCCCTCGCGTTCCGCGTGTACCGGGGCATCAGGGTCCACTACGACAGCCCGTACACGCTCATGGCGGTGATGGGCATGAACGTGAACCTCACCCTGCTCGTCGGCGGGCTGCTCCTGGTCGGGTACGTCGCCACGATCGTGTATCTCGCGGTCGTATAGAGGCGCATCTGTAACTTCGAACGTTACGTGGGGCTCTGGGGAGGCGCCTCATCCCTGCAGGCCCGAGCCACACGTTCGTTCCGCCCTGCCCCACGTAACTTCCCTCGTTACAGATTGCGTTCGGCCCGCGGCCGCATGCCGTTCCCTTCATGCCCCACGTAACTTCCCCTGTTACGAATGCGCGCGCCAGGCGGCGGTATGCTCGGTCTGTGGATCGCTGGCACACGATCATCGAGCCGTTCCGGATCAAGAGCGTGGAGCCGATCCGGCTCACGACGGTTGAGGAGCGCCAGGCCAGGCTCGAGGCGGCCGGCTACAACCTGTTCAACCTCCACGCGGCCGACGTTCTCATCGACCTGCTCACGGATTCGGGGACCGGGGCCATGAGCGCCGAGCAATGGGCCGGCATCCAGCGCGGCGACGAGAGCTACGCGGGCTCACCCTCGTGGTTTCGGTTCCTCGAGGCCGTCACCGAGCTCTTCCCGTTCAGGCACGTGATCCCGACTCACCAGGGCAGGGCGGCAGAGAAGATCCTCTTCACCGTCATCGGCGGGCCCGGAAAGGTGATCCCCTCGAACACGCACTTCGACACGACGCGCGCGAACGTCGAGTTCAGCGGCGCGGAGGCGGTCGACTGCGTGATCCCCGAGGGCCGGCAGCCATCGGTCATCCATCCGTTCAAGGGCAACATGGATACCGATGCGCTCGACGCGCTGATCAGGGAGCGCGGCCCCGAGAACATCCCGGTCGTCTTCGTGACCGTGACGAACAACTCGGGCGGGGGTCAGCCGGTGAGCCTCGCCAACCTCCGCGCAGTGCGAGAGGTCTGCGACCGATACGGCCTCCCGCTCTTCCTCGACGCGTGCCGATTCGCCGAGAACGCGTGGTTCATCAAGGAGCGAGAGGACGGCTTCGCCGATGCCTCCATTCCCGACATCGTTCGGCAGATGGCCGCCCTGGCCGATGGGATGACGATGTCCGGCAAGAAGGACGCGCTCGCGAACATCGGTGGCTGGCTGGCGATGAACTCGGACGTGTGGGCCGAGCAGTGCCGAAACCTGCTCATCCTGACCGAGGGCTTCCCGACCTACGGCGGCCTCGCCGGGCGCGACCTCGAGGCGATGGCCCAGGGGCTCAGCGAGGTGATCGACGAGGACTACCTGCGCTATCGGATCCGGTCCACGGCGTACCTGGGCGAGGCGCTGGTGGAGGCCGGCGTCCCGTGCATCCAGCCGATCGGCGGGCACGCCGTCTACCTCGACGCGGGCGCGCTGCTGCCACACGTCCCGGCGCTCGAGTACCCCGGGCAGGCGCTGGCCTGCGCGCTGTACCGCGAGGGGGGCATTCGCGCGTGCGAGATCGGCACCGTCATGTTCGGCCAGCATCCGGACGGGACCGAGACCCCCGCGGCAATGGAGCTCGTTCGGCTGGCCATTCCGCGGCGCGTCTACACCCAGTCGCACATCGACTACGTCATCGAGGTCATTCGCTGGGTCGCCGAGCGCGCGGACCAGCTGCGTGGCATGCGGATCGTCGAGCAGCCCTCGACGCTGCGGCACTTCACGGCTCGCTTCGAGCCAATTCAGTAGGTCTCCAGCCGGATCGGCGTCAGCGCGAAGTCGCGTACGTTCCGGGTCAGGACGATCGCGTCATCCTCCGCGGCCGCGGCGATCAGCGCATCTGCGAGGCTGAGGACTTGGCCTCGCGACCTCGCTTCCTGACGCCATACGCCGGCGCGGCGGGCCGAGCCTGGGCCGGGCTGCACGAACTCGACGACATTCATGAGGCTCTCCAACGCCGGATCGCCGCCGAGCGGAGCGCCGGTCCATGCCTCGCAGGCCGCGATCTCGTTGACCATCGGCTGATCGCCATCCTCGAACAGCCGAGCGAACCGTTCCGTCGCGGCGGGATTGCCGAGAAGGTGGTCGATGATGAAGGAGGTGTCGAGGACGTACCGCGTCATCCCTCGGCAGGACCCGCCTGAGTCTGCTCCGCTCTGCGCTCACGGACCCACGCGACGACAGCTTCCGAATCGGGGAATAGCGGGTGGCCGCGCCACGCTCCGGCTGTCGCATCGACAACCGCCTTGAGGCGGTCACGACGGAGGCGCTCGTTCAGCGCCTCGGCCACATAGCGGCTCCGACCGCGCGGCCCCGCGTAGCGGTCGACCTCCTCGACGAGAGCCTTCGGGAGCAGCAGGTTTGTGCGCACGTTCATGTGTATAAGTATGCGCACTCAGCGTATCGGGCGTCAAGGGCAGCGAGTAGAGTCGGCAGAAGCGCGCCGCCACGCAGGCTGAGGAGTCCGCTCACCAGCTGCGCGGCGACGAGGAACGCGAGGAGGCGGTCGAGGGCCGCGGTGCTCATCGGATGAGGTAGCGGCCGCCCTGCGCTCGGCGCGGAGGGGGACCTCGAGAGGTGCCACGTGGCGTGGCACGTTCGACACTTGATGCGGCCCATGTGACCCTCGCTGACCGATTCGCCACACCACCGAGCATGAGCGCCACGCAGCCCGCGCCGGTGAGACCTCCGTGGCTGTTATGCCATCCAACGTGGCGTCGGTGGCGATCGGCCGCGAGCTCCCGGCGACCTTCGTCGGGGTGGTCGAGGGGCTGACGTACGTCCAGACTGGGTTCTCCGGGGAGGATCGGGGACGGGCCATCGGCATGTGGCCGCGGCACCTCCGCGACCAACGTCCTCGGCCCAACGCGATCGGTCAGCAATCGCGCGGCCAGGGAGCTCGACGGGACCCAGGCTTCGACAGCCGGCGTGGCGCAGTCCGCGGCTCAGAACACCCTCGGGCACCACGGTGCCCGGTCGGTGCGGAAGAGGGCATCCGCTCGGCCGATCCCCCCGGCGCCGACCTCGCGGGCGCGGCCCGCATCCGCGAGCGCGGCGAACGTGAACGCGCCGAGGTACGCGACGGCGAGGTCGGTGATGTCGCATCCGACGTCGGGCGCATCGGTCGTCGAGGTCACCCGCGCCGTGCCTCCGTCACTCTCCAGTGCCCAGCGACCGGCATTGGCCGGCATGAACTCGTCGCTCACCTCGAGGACGACGCGGCCCGCGGCGCGGTACGTCCGTCCGCTCAGCGCGGCCGGCAGGTCCACCACCCGCAGCCACAGCGCGTCGCCGAGGTTGATCCCGAGCGCGCGCGGCTCGGCGACGCTGAGGAGCAGCGGGTCGTCCGGTGCCAGGTTCCAGGCCTCCACCTTCGCCATGAGATCGATGTCCATCAGGAAGCGCCAGAGGTCGAGGTGCGCGGCCGGGTTCGTGGCGAGGAGCTCGCTGAGCATGACCGCCGACTTGGGGCCGGAGTCGTCCCACCCGTCGCGGATGCGATACCGGGCGTAGCCGTCGGGACGTCCGCCCGTCTCGTGGACGACGTACCACGCCGGGCCGCCGCCGCCACGCCGGTGCTCGGGGTCGTGGAAGAACTCGGCGTCCCAGAAGGCGGGCGTGCGATTGAAGAATCCCGCCCGGACGGGCCGGATCGCGTCGTGGATGGGCGGGAACAGGCGCCTCGCCTCGTCCACGGTCACGAAGCGGGTGATGCCCGCGGGCGTGTGCGGCTCGCGGAACTGGTTGCGATGTCGCTCGACCGCTATCCCCATCCGCAGCGTCGCCAGGCCGTAGCCGAAGCGCTGGTAGATGACCCCCTCTGACGCCCACAGGATCGCCAGCGGCTCGCCGCGCTCCCGGACCTGGTCGAGCTGCGCGCGCATCATCTGGCGCAGGATTCCCCGGCGCCGATGCGTCGGGTGCACGCCGACGAGCGTCACCCCTGCCGCGGGCAACGAGCCGCCGGGGACGGTGAGCTCGAAGCTGAACGCGCCCGCCGTGCCGACGATCCGGTCGCCGTCGTACGCCGCGATGGCACGGTCGGGCTCCGCCAGCGGCTCGAGGACGGCCCAATCCTCGTCCCGCAGCACTCCCTGGAACGCCGTCTCGCCGGCCTCGTAGAAGGCACGCGGGTCACCGCTCAGTGGCCGCACGTCGATTCCCATGGCCGCCGATTATGGCGCGGCGCCTGCTCTATGCTCCCGCCGCATGTTTCCGATCTCCGACGAGAACGAGAAGGGGCACGGGCCGGCGTACGTCAGCCTGCTCTTCATCGCGCTGAACGTCCTCGTCTTCATCTTCCTGCAGGCGGGCGGCGCGGCGGAGGGCTCCGAGTTCACGTACGGCTACAGCGCGGTGCCGTTCGAGATCACGAACAACACGGACCTCGTGGCGCCGCAGGAGGTCACCATTGGCGGGGAGCCGTACGAGGTCCCCCAGGAGCCAGGCCCGAGCCCGATCTGGCTCACCATCCTCACGAGCATGTTCATGCACGGAGGATGGCTCCACCTCGCGGGCAACATGCTCTTCCTGTGGATCTTCGGCGACAACGTCGAGCACCGCATCGGCCATTTCAACTACGCGCTCTTCTACATCGCCGCGGGAGTGGTGGGCAGCCTGGCGCACATCCTCGTCGACGCCGGCTCGGTCATCCCGAGCCTCGGCGCGTCAGGCGCCATCTCCGGCGTCCTCGGGGCGTACATCGTCCTCTTCCCGACGAACCGGGTGACCGTGTTCCTGTTCCGGTTCCTGATGCCGGTGCCTGCCATCGTCGCCATCGGCATGTGGGCGGTCCTCCAGTTCATCAACGGCTTCGGGGCCTTCGCCGTCACGGAAGGGACCGGCGGCGTCGCGTACATGGCCCACATCGGCGGTTTCGTGGCGGGGGTCGTGGGCGGGCTCGTCTTCCGCGCGGTCTTCCACGAGCCGCGACACCCGCGCGGGACGCCGGCCTCGCTCTTCCGATGACGGCCGCCACCGAGGCGGCCGGATTGTTCGGGCCCGGGAGCGTCTCCTGGCGGATCGACCGCGAGGTGGTCGTTCTCGCGGGTGGCTCCTGCGCGCTTCTCATGCAGGCAGCGCATCCCGTCGTCGCTGCCGGTGTCGCCGAGCACTCGAGCTACGCGACCGATCCGTTCGGGCGCCTCCTCCGCACGCTCGTCACGAGCTACGAGTTCGTCTTCGGCAGCCTCGCGGAGGCCGATGCGGCCCTGCGGCGCGTGAACGCGATCCACGCCGGGGTCCGCGGGCGGCTGCCCGGGACCGGTCAGGCGTACGCCGCCATGGATCCCGAGGCGCTTCTCTGGGTCCACGCGACGCTGGTCGACACCGCGCTCCGGGTCTACTCGCGGTTCGTGTCGCCGCTCACCCCGTCCGACGAGCAGGCGTACTACGTGGAAAGCAGCCGGGTCGCGCAGGTGCTCGGCGTCCGCCCGTCCGACCTGCCGCCGACGATCGCCGACGTGCGCGCCTGGATGACCGAGATGATCGCGTCGCGTCGCGTCCACGTGACGCCCGCGGCGCGCAACATCGCTCGCACCGTCCTGTACCCGACCCGCTTCCCGCCGAGGCTCGCGTGGGATGCCGCGCACCTCGTCTCCCTGTCGGCGCTGCCACCCGCGCTGCGGCGGCAGTACGGAATCAGGTGGTCGGCGCGTCGGGAGCGCGGCGTCGAGTGGCTGGCGCGCGCCTCGCGCGTCGTCGTGCCGTGGCTTCCGTCTCCGGTCCGCCACGCCCCGCAGGCACGAGCCGCGGACAGGCGGGTGCGTCGAGCGCGTCAGGCGGCCGGCGGCTCGTAGCGATACGCGCGCCGCGTGCCGACGCGGCGGAAGCCCATCTGCCGGACGTTCTCCGCGGACGCGCCGCCATCCACCGCCGACGCGCCCATCACGTCACATCGAAGCGCTGATGCCCGCTCGGCGCGCGCCGCGAGCAGCTCCCGCTGGACGCCGCGCCCCCGCGCGTCGGGCAGCACGGATGCGGCACACAGCCAGCCGACCCCGTGATGGGTATGGAGGCTGGCGGCGCCCACCGGCTTGCCGTCGAGGTACGCCACGAAGCGATGGTGGTGGGCGTGCCAGCCGAGGCCGCCCTCCGCGGCGCGCCAGGCCTCCGCCAGCGAAGCGGCCATCTCGCTCGCGGCGGCCACGACCTCCGACCACGGGCCGGTCTCGTCACGTCCCTGCTCCCGCACCTCTACCTGGGAGGGTGGCGCGTCGCGCTGGATCGCGGCGGGCGCCACCGCGTGCCGGCCGAGCTCCCAGGAGACGGTGAGGTTCGGGATGACCGGGGCGTCGCTCATCAGCCAGCCGGTGACCCGGTGGCGGTCGAAGTGCTCGGTGGCCACGCCGACGAGGTGGGGCACCATCACGAGACCGAGCGCCGAGTTGAACGACGGATGATCGGTCCCCGGGGTCGCCGAGACCGAGAGGTCACCGTCGGCGATCACGTGCACGTTCACGCCCCCGTCGCGCGCCGCTCCCCACATGGCGCGAGACCAGGACGCCTCGGCCTCGTCCAGGCGCACCGCCAGCTCGTGGAGCTCGGCGGCGTCGTCGACGGGCGGGCTGACGACGATCGGGTCGCCCGGGCGCACCTCGCCCTCGGTGATGACGCGCGCGTACATGCGGCTGTCGGTCGGATGCTTCCCGGCGTTCAGCCGCGCGAAGCGCCCGTCGCGGAACGACTCCCGGATCGTCTCGCACGGTCCCGCGGCCGCCGCCAGCTCCAGCTCGACCTCGCTCCCGATCGCCAGCCGCGTCCCGGCCGGCAGCGTCGAGACGTCGAAGCCCTGCGTGGTCAGGTTCTCGCCGGTGGTCCCCGGGGCGATCGGATGCCCCTCGGCGGCCACGCGCTCGATCGCCTCGATCCCGAGGATCGATACCGCGCGATGCGGCCCGCCGTGGACGGTGATCGCGCTCTGGCGGTCGCCCTCGACCCCGGTCGCCGTGATGCGAGCGACGTCCACCTGGCGCTTCGGCACGCCGCCGCGGGACACGTTGACATGGAGGAGCCGGCCGCCTGAAACCATCGCGTCCGATGGTAGCCGCGTGCGGCGCCGACTATCATTGCCGCGCTCGCGCGCGGAGGCGTGACCGTCACCCCGCCGTCCCGCCCGCGGGGGAGGAAAGGCCCGATTGACCCGATTTGCCAAGCTGGCGGTCGCCGCTGCCGTCGCGACGTACGTGCTCATCGTCGTGGGCGGGCTGGTGCGCGCGACCGATTCGGGCCTGGGCTGCCCGGACTGGCCGCTCTGCTTCGGTGACTGGCTGCCGCCGGCCGACCTCCACGCCTGGACCGAGCACACGCATCGGCTGACCGCCGCCGTCTTCGTCGGGCCGCTCATCGGCGCCATCGGGCTCATCACCGTCTTCAGCGCACGCCGTCGCGACCGTCCGCTGCTCGCCGCGGCGGTCGTCGCGGGAATCCTCGTGATCGCGCAGTCGATCCTCGGCGCGGCGGTGGTCCTCGAGCGCCTGGCGCCGATCCTCGTCACCGCGCACCTCGGGATGGCGCTGGTCGTCCTCGCCGCGGTGATCTTCATCGGCGAGCGGGCCGCCCACGGACCGATGCCGGCAATGTCCGGCGCACAACGCCGGCTCACCGTGCTGCTGGCCGTCACGTCGCTGGCGATCCTCGGCCAGATGTTGCTCGGGTCCTGGGTCACCGGCCAGGGTGCGGGGCTCGCCTACGCGGACTTCCCGCTGATGGACGGCGAGCTGCTCCCCGCGGCGGCCGCCGGCCAGCAGGCCATCCAGCTCGCACACCGCGCGATGGGAGTCATCGTCGTCGCGCTCGCCGCGTGGACGGCGATCGCCGTCTGGCGGTGGACGGACGCCCCGATGCCCCGGCGCCTCGCCGCGTGGCTCGTCGTGCTGGTGGCCGTCCAGATCGCGCTGGGCGGGGCGAGCGTCCTCTCTCGGCTCTCGGCGCTCTTCGTCGTCCCGCACCTGGCGGTGGGCGCCGCGTTGTTTGGCGTATCGGTCTGGCTCCTGCTGACGAGCCGCCGGCCGGTGCCGATGCGAGCCGGACGTCGCGCGACCGCCGTGGTACCGAAGCCTATCGAGACGCTTCGCGCCTACGTGGCCCTCACGAAGCCGCGGATCATCGAGCTGCTGCTGGTCACGACCGTGCCGACGATGGTGCTCGCCGAGGGCGGCATCCCGTCGCCGTGGCTCATGGCCGCCGTGGTGCTCGGCGGGACGCTGGCGGCGGGCGGCGCGAACGCGATCAACCAGTACGTCGACCGCGACATCGACGACCTCATGCGCCGGACGCGCCACCGCCCGCTTCCCAGCCGCGCCATCCCTCCGACGGCCGCCCTCGCCTTCGGCATCGTCCTGAGCGTCGTGGCGTTCGCGTGGCTGACGCTGACGGTGAATCTGCTGAGCGCGCTGCTCGCGATGAGCGCCATCGGCTTCTACGTCTTCGTCTACACCCTGTGGCTCAAGCGGACGACGCCGCAGAACATCGTGATCGGCGGGGCCGCCGGCTGCGTGCCCGTGCTGGTGGCGTGGGCGTCCGTCACCGGCGAGGTCGGGTTGCCGGCCCTCGTGCTGTTCGCGATCGTCTTCTACTGGACGCCGCCGCACTTCTGGGCGCTGGCGCTCCGCTACCGCGGCGACTACGCGGCCGCGCGCGTCCCGATGCTGCCCGTCGTCCGTGGGGAGGCCGAGACGGCGCGCCAGATCGTCCTTTACTCGATCGCGCTGATCGCGGTCAGCCTGCTGCTGCTGCCCGCGGCCGGGATGGGCTGGATCTACCTGGCTGCCGCCGTCGTGCTCGGCGCGCTCTTCCTGCGCCTGGCGCTTCGGCTCCGCGCCGATGCCGCCAATGGCCGCGCGGCCATCCGCCTCTTCCGCTACTCGATCAGCTATCTCACGCTGCTCTTCGCCGCCGTCGCCGTCGACGCGCTGGTGCGGTTGCCGCTCACGTAGGGTGGTTCATTTCGTCAGATTCAGACGAGAGCCGCACTACCTCGCCTGCACCCGAGATTCAGCCCAATTCGTACCCAGAATCACCGAGCTTTACCGAGGCTCCGTGCGGCTCCTCCGCGGTGCCCGCGATGGTAATGCGCACCTGACATGAATCTGACAATCCAGGCGGGCGACTCCAGGCGGGCGACCCCGTGGGCGTCCGCGGCGGGCGGCGGGAGAGCGGCGCCAACGCGTCAGGTTCCGCCCCCTGCGGCGCGCTCCGCGGCCAGGCGCGCGTCCAGCCGGGCGGTCCGCCGCTCCTCGTAACGCATCCAGGCGAGCACGACGACCGCCATCCCGGCCAGGAACGCGAGGTCGCCCACGACCCACATGAGCATCCCGCCGAGCTGCTGGTCCTCGACCGGCGTGAGCCCCCACGAGCGCACGTTCGTGACGTAGTGCGGGTAGAGGGCGGTGGAGGCCGAGAGCAGCGCGACCCCCAGGAACGAGTTCTGGGGCATGGCGAGGAACAGGTACAGCACCCGGACCGGATGCGGCAGGCGCCACGGCGAGGGGTCGACGCCGAGGACCGGCCACCAGAAGAGGAGCGCCGCCCCGAGGAAGGTGGCGTGCTGGAAGTAGTGGAGGGGCGCGCTCTCGAGCGCCTGGTCGTAGAAGACGCTGAAGTGCCAGCCCCAGTTGACGCCGGCGAAGAGGATCCAGGCGATGACGGGGAACGAGACCACGTGCATCAGCCGGCTCTGGAGCACCGCGAGCAGCCCGCGCCTGACCGAGGGCGACGCGGCGCGGAGGGTCAGCGTGATGGGAGCGCCGGCGAGCAGCAGCGGGGCCGCGACGAACTCGAGGATGATGTGCTGGACCATGTGGACGCTGAAGAGCGCGCCGTCGTAGGCCTCGATCGGTGACAGGAGGGCAAGGCCGATGGCGGCCAGGCCACCGAGGAAGAGCCAGGACCGATACCGGGGCTGGCGATTTCCCGGGTGCGCTCGGTTCACGTGGCGCACGGCCCACAGGTAGGCAGCCGCGACGATGCCGATGCCGATGACGACGAGCAGGTCGAACCGCCACGCGAAGAGCACGGCCGGGAGCTCCGGCGGCGGCGCGGACGTCCCGTGGGCCAGCACGGCGGCCGGGACCGCGAGCAGTGCGGCGGCGGGCGCGAGCGCGACAATCAGCGTACGGCGCATCGGCGCATTGTCCCGCGACCGACGTGGAACCGCCCATGGGGCTGGGGCGTCAATCGCGCCATGAAACGAATTGCCCCCACCCTCCTGATCCTTCTCAGCCTCCTCGCCGCCTGCGCCTCGGGCGCACCGGGCGCGTCTCCGAACCCCGGTGAGTCGGGCGACGGTGGCGACGCCGAGCACCCGACCGCCGGCGACGAGGCCATCTTCATCATCGAGTTCGCGGGCGGGTTCGTGCCCGTCCAGTTCGCCGCGACCCAGACCCCGACCTTCGTACTGCTCGGTGACGGGCGGGTGATCGTGCCGGGCGTCCAGACGCTCGAGTTCCCCGGCCCCGCGCTGCCGCCGCTCATGGAGCGCACCCTGACCGAGGAGGGAATCCAGGCGGTGCTCGAGGCGATCGGCGACACCAACCTGTTCACCTCCGACCTCCAGCTGCGGGGGGCTGCGAACATGGTGGCCGATGCCTCGGACACCATCTTCATCCTCAACGGCGGCGGGCACGAGGTGACGGTCAGCGTCTACGGCCTCGGCACCCTCACGCCCATGCCGGGCCAGGAGGCGCCCGAGGGCATCAGCTCCGCGGAGCTCCAGGCGCACGGCGTCCTCCAGCAGCTCTACGAGCAGATGCTGGCGCTCGAGTCGTGGCTGCCGGCGGACGCCTGGGAGGACGAGGGCTGGCAGCCGTACGAGCCGGAGGCCGTCCGCCTCTACGTCCGGGACGTCACCGGCCAGCCGGTCGAGGGCGGCGACATGCCGGAGCAGGTGCGCGAGTGGCCCACCGAGACCGATCCAGCGGCCTTCGGCGAGGAGCAGCCGCACTTCGGCGACGGAACACGATGCGGGGTCGTCGAGGGCGACGAGGCGGGCATCTGGTTCGAGGCGCTCTCCAACGCCAACCAGCTCACGCTGTGGGCGCCGGCGTCCGATCCGGACGCTCGGTTCAGTGTCTCGGTTCGACCGCTGCTGCCGCACGAGGAGGCGGCCTGCCCCGAGCTCGCCGGGGCCTGAGCCCCGGCGCACACCTCGCTCCGGCTCGGCCGGGCATCCTCGGGATGTCTGGCCGAGCGTCGTCATGACGTCCTTCGCTACAATGCAGCCCGTGCCGCGCACAGGCTGCCTGAGCGCGCCCGCCTGACATCACCCCGACTCGGAGGGAACCGCTCCCGACGCGTCGGAATGCGCCGGTTGAGAACCAGGAGCCTCGAACGAGCTGATGCCACACCCGGGGGCCCGATCGCGAGCGCGGAGCATCGTCAGCGCCGGCGCGCCGCTGCTCGTCGTGCTGCTGCTGGGTGGCTGCCTGCTTCCGCCCGATCCCAAGACGGAGGCCGGGCAGGACGTCTTCAACCTCTACGTGGTGGTCCTCGCCTTTGCAGCAGTCGTGTTCGTCGGCGTGGAGGGCTTCATCGTCTACGCCATCGTCCGCTACCGCCGGCAGCCGGGCGACAACACGCTCCCCGAGCAGCACCACGGCAACACGAAGGTGGAGATCCTGTGGACCGCCATCCCATCGGTCATCGTCCTCGTGCTCTTCATCATGAGCATCATCACCCTCGGATCGGTGGAGGCTCGCTCGGACGAGCCGGGCGTGACGATCGAGGTCACCGCCAAGCAGTGGACGTGGGACTTCTCATACCCGGAGGGCGTCACGATCTCCGGCCGCAGCGGAGAGCCGACCGAGCTTCCCGTGCCGGTCGGTGAGCCGATTCGGATCGTCCTCCACTCCGCGGACGTGAACCACGCCTTCTTCGTCCCGCAGTTCCTCATCAAGCGCGACGCGATCGACATGGGCGAGAACGCGAGCCCCAATGAGATCGAGTTCGTGGTCACCGAGGCCGGAACCTACGCCGGGCAGTGCGCCGAGTTCTGCGGCATCGGGCACAAAGACATGATCTTCGTCGTCAACGCCATGCCCCGCGCCGACTACGACGCCCACATGGCCGCCCTGGCGGCCAGCGAAACTCCGCCTCCAGCGGCGGGTGGGGAGGACTGCGCGACCACCATCGCGCTGGCTGCGGAGGAGTCGATCCGGTTCGACACCGACAGCATCGAGGCGCCCGAGGACGAGGACTTCTGCATCGAGCTCACGAACAATGACATTGTGGAGCACAACGTCGGCATCGACGAGATCGGCTTCTACGGGGAGAATGTCGCGCCCGGCGAGTCGATCACGTATGTCATCCCGGCCATGGAGGCCGGCGAGTACACATTCCTGTGCACGCTCCACCCCCAGGCGATGGTGGGCGTCCTGACCGTGACCGAGTAGCCGGGAGCACCTCGAACGAGCATGGCAACCACCACCCTCGATCCACGAGCCGATACCTACGGGCGCTCATGGGTGCTCGACTGGCTGACGACGGTCGACCACAAGAAGATCGGGATCCTCTACATCGTCAACAGCTTCATCTTCTTCTTCGCCGCCGGGATCCTGGCGCTCGTCATCCGCAGCGAGCTCGCCGTCCCGGGTCTCCAGTTCGTGGACGTCGAGACCTACAACCAGGCCTTCACGATGCACGGCACGATCATGATCTTCCTCTTCGTCGTGCCCGTGCTGTCGGGCTTCGGGAACTACATCGTGCCGCTCCAGATCGGCGCGCCCGACATGGCCTTCCCCCGCATCAACGCGCTCAGCTTCTGGCTCCTGCCACTCGGCGGCCTGCTGATCTTCTCCGGCTACCTGTTCGGCGGCGCCGCGGCGGAGGGGTGGACCGGCTACGCGCCGCTCGCCGCCGAGCGGTTCTCGCCGGGGGTCGGCACGGACCTGTGGATCATCGGCCTGACGCTGGTCGGGACCGCCTCGATCCTCGGCGCGGTGAACTTCATCGCCACGATCTTCAAGATGCGCGCGCCGGGCATGACGCTCTTCCGCATGCCGATCTTCGTGTGGACGATGCTCGTCACCGCCGTGCTGATCCTGCTCGCCACGCCGGTGCTGGCGGGCGGCCTCATCGCGCTCTTCATCGATCGCAACTACGGAGGCTCGTTCTTCGACCCGAGCGTCGGCGGCAACCCGATCCTGTGGCAGCACATCTTCTGGTTCTTCGGCCACCCGGAGGTCTACATCGTCATCCTGCCCGCGATGGGCGTGGTGAGCGAGATCATCCCGGTCTTCAGCCGCAAGCCGCTCTTCGGCTACAAGGCCTTCGTCTTCGCCACCATCGCCATCGGCCTGCTGAGCTTCAGCGTGTGGGCGCACCACATGTTCACCACCGGCCAGGTGCTGCTGCCGTTCTTCGCGTTCATGACCACCCTCATCGGCATCCCGACCGGGGTGAAGATGTTCAACTGGCTGGCGACAATGTGGCGCGGCAAGATCACCCTCGCGACGCCGATGCTCTTCGCGATCGGGTTCCTGGCGATGTTCCTCATCGGCGGCATCAGCGGGGTGATGCTCGGGCAGCCACCGATCGATTTCCACCTCCAGGACACGTACTTCGTGGTGGCCCACCTCCACTACGTGTTCTTCGGCGGCTCGGTCTTCGGCGTGTTCGCGGCCGCCTACTACTGGTTCCCGAAGATGACGGGGCGCATGCTGAACGAGCCGCTCGGCAAGGTGCATTTCTGGCTGCACTTCATCGGCTTCAACCTCACCTTCTTCCCGCACCACCAGCTGGGCCTGTCCGGGATGCCGCGGCGCATCGCCGACTACAGCCCTGACGCCGGCTGGACGATCCTCAACCTGATCTCCACCGTGGGCGCGTTCATGATCGCCGTGAGCGTCCTGCCGTTCCTCATCAACGTCGTGGCGAGCCTCATCAACGGTGAGCCGGCCGGAGACGACCCGTGGGAGGGCAACACGCTGGAGTGGGCCACGACCTCGCCCCCACCGCCGTACAACTTCGACCGCCTGCCGCCGATCCACTCGGAGCGGCCGCTCTTCTACCTGACCCATGGCCATGGACATGCCGTCGCCGCCGGGCGCGAGCATGAGGTGGAGGAGGCCGAGGAGGGCGCGGACGAAGACGTGGCGGGGGACGTGGAGAAGCGCGAGGGCCTCGTATGACCACCCGCACTGCCACCGCGGATCCGCACACCGGCCACGTGACCGCTCACGGCCAGTCGGCGATGCCGACGGCGCTGCTCGGGATGCTGCTCTTCATCGCCAGCGAGGTGATGTTCTTCGGCGGCCTGTTCGCGACGTACTTCAACGCGCGCGCCTCGGCCGCGGGCGAGTGGGGCCCGCCCGCCGGGGCACACGAGCTCGACATCGTGCTGGCGGGGGTCCTCACCGCCGTCCTCATCGCCTCGAGCTTCACGATGCAGTTCGGCGTCTGGGCGATCCGGCGCGGCAACATCGGCCAGCTGCGACTGTGGACGGGGATCACGCTCATCCTGGGCGTGGCCTTCCTCCTCGGGCAGCTCTACGACTACAGCACGCTGGGCTTCGGCTTGGCGGACGGCGTCTTCGGCACCACGTTCTACACGCTCACCGGCTTCCACGGCGCGCACGTCTTCGGCGGCACCGTGGGCCTGACGATCCTCCTGGCGCGGGCGATGCGCGGCCAGTTCAGCGCTCGCAACCACGTCGCGGTCGAGGCGGTGAGCATGTACTGGCACTTCGTCGACGTGGTGTGGATCGCGGTGTTCTCCACGATCTACCTGCTGCGCTAGGACGGACCGATGGCGATCAGCGACCAGGCGATCGGCTTCATCATCCTGGGGGCGGGCATCGTCGTGGTGCTCGGGCTCGTCTTCGGCATCGCCTCACGTGGCGGCGGGACGGCCGGTCGACCGCGGCCGCCGCGCGGCGTGCACCTGCCGGGGCCGAGCATGCTGCCGGTGGTGTTCTCGCTCGGCGCCTTCCTGCTCGGCGCCGGGCTCGCCTTTCGATCCGATGCACAGCTCGCCAACCCGTTCCTGGCGATCCCGGGCCTGATCGTCCTCGTCGCCGGAATCATCGCGTGGGTCCGCGCGGCCGGGCGCGAGTGGCGCGAGACCGAGGCCGGGCCGCACGACGACGTCGCGGCGCATTGAGCCGTAGATGATGGCCCGCAGCACCACCCGGCCCGGCGTGGACCTCAGGCGCCTGCCGTTGCGGCACCTCGTGGTCGCCGCGGTCCTGCCCCTCGTCCTCATCGCGCTCATCGCCGCGGGACTGCTCATCCGCGGGACGGGCACGAGCCCCACGGCCATCGGCAGCCTGGCGCCGGAGTTCTCCCTGCGGGACCTCGACGGCAACCCGATCCACCTCGCCGACCTGCGCGGGCGCCCCGTGATCGTCAACTTCTGGGCGAGCTGGTGCGTGCCGTGCGTGGAGGAGTTCCCCCTCCTGCGCGATGCCGCGGAGCGGCACGCGGACGAGGGCCTGGTGGTGATCGGCATCGTCTACCGCGACCGGACCGAGGCCGCTCGCGACTTCATGGCGCGCAACGGCGCGGACTGGGCCGCAGCCATGGACCCGGACGAGCGCGTGGCGGAGGCGTATGGCATCCTCGGCCCGCCCGAGACGTTCTTCATCGGGCGTGACGGGACCATCGTGGCCCGGCAGCTCGGCCAGTTCTCCGCGACCTCGCTCGACGAGAAGGTCGCGGCCATCCTGGGCGAGGAGTGAGCGACGACGTGACCCTCGTGAACCCGGAGCCAGCGGGCCGCAACCTGCCGGCGACCTCGACCGACACGCGCCTGACCGTCGCCGACGCCGAGCGGCGGCCGCAGCGGCGCCAGCCGGTGAGCGTCGCCTACCTGCCGCTCGCGCTCGTGGCGTTCATCACCATCGCCTTCGCGATGGCGATGTGGACCTTCCTCGCCGCCACGACCTGATCGCCGGATGACCGGCACGTCCGAGCCGGCGGTCCAGATCAGCGGGCTGCGCAAGTCATACGGTTCGCTGGAGGCCGTCCGTGGCGTCGACCTGCGGGTCGAGCGCGGCGAGGTCTTCGCGCTCCTCGGCCCCAACGGCGCGGGCAAGACCACCACGGTCGAGATCCTCGAGGGCCATCGGACGCGGGACGCGGGCGAGGTCCGGGTCCTCGGCCACGATCCGAGTCGCAACGAGCGAAAGCTCAAGGAGCGCGTGGGGATCGTGCTCCAGCAGACGGGCGTCGACACCTACCTCACGGTGCGCGAGGTCGTGCGGCTCATCGGTGGCTACTATCCGGCGCCGCGCGACGTCGACGAGGTGCTCGCACTTGCGGAGCTGACGGAGCAGGCGGGGCAGCGGGTCGGGCGCCTGTCGGGCGGGCAGCGACGCCGCGTGGACCTGGCCGTCGCGATCGTCGGCGATCCCGAGCTGCTCTTCCTCGACGAGCCCACGACCGGGTTCGATCCCTCGGCCCGCCGCCAGGCGTGGGAGACGCTGCGGGGCCTCACGCAGCTCGGGAAGACAATCTTCCTCACCACGCACTTCATGGACGAGGCGCAGGCCCTCGCCGATCGCGTGGCCGTGATGGCTGACGGGCGCATCGTCGCGACCGGCAGCGTGGACGAGCTCATCGCCGGCGGCGAGCAGCTGAGCCGAGTGCGGTTCCGCCTGCCCGAGGGCGTGGTGCCGCCCGAGGCGCTGGGCGCGCGCCGGGAGGCATCGATCTGGCGGCTGGAGACCCCGACGCCCACGCGGGCACTCCACGAGCTGACGGCATGGGCCCTCGGGGCCTCGGTCGAGCTGGCGGACCTCGAGGTCAGCCGTCGCTCGCTCGAGGACATCTACCTCGAGCTGACGGGCGCGCCGCCGGAGCGCGGGGAGGAGCCGTCGTGAACGCGCCGAGGCTCGCCCTGCGCCAGGTCGCCTACGAGAACCGCGCGTTCTGGCGCAACCCAGCCGCCGCGTTCTTCACGTTCGCGTTCCCGCTCATCTTCCTGGTCATCTTCACCACGATCTTCGGCCGGGACGCCGCCCGCTTCTTCACCGGCGGGATCATGACCCTCTCGATCGTGAGCGCGACGTTCACGAACATCGCCATGTCGGTGACGCTCGCCCGCGAGGAGGGCATCCTGAAGCGCATCCGCGGCACGCCGCTGCCGCCGCTCGCCTACCTGGCCGGGCGGATGCTCCACTCGGTGGCCATCGGTCTGATCCTCGCGGTCATCGTCATGGCCTACGGGGCGCTGGCCCAGGGCGTCGACGTCCCGTGGGAGGGGCTGCCCGTGCTGCTCGCGACCCTGATCATCGGGTCCGCGGCGCTCTGCGCGCTCGGGCTCGCGATGAGCTCCCTCATCCCCAACGCCGATGCCGCTCCGGCGGTCGTCAACGCCGCGGTGCTGCCGCTCTACTTCATCAGCAACGTCTTCACCCCGGCCGACCAGCTGCCCGACTGGCTCGACGCGGTCAGCAAGCTGTTCCCGATTCGGCACCTGGCCGATGCGATCGCATCGGTCTACGCGGCCGCGCCCGCCGCGCCGGACATGCCGTGGGGCTCGCTCGCCGTGGTGGCCGCCTGGGGGATCGGCGCCGCGCTCTTTGCCCTTCGGTTCTTCCGCTGGGAACCTCGGCGCTAGGTCCAGCGTGAAGACCCGCCGACTCGCCGCGGCGGGGCTCTTGGTGCTCCTCGTCGCGGGGTGCGTGCCGGTCACAGGACCGGAGGTCCGTCCGGTGGAGGTCCGCGGCCCGATGCTCGTGGTCGCAGTGTCGAACCGCTCCGGCGAGAATCGGTTCGTGGAATACGAGCACGAGGCGGAGTCGACCAGTGGGCCGGTGGAGGCGAGGTTCTCTGCGGTGACACCGTGTTGCAGTTCGGAGAGGTCACGGGGTCGTATCGGCTCATGGTGGACCATGAGGAGATCGCCTCGGGTCGGGTCCCGAGCGGGGCAGATCCGACCGGCTTCCTGGTGTTCCTGATTGAGATCTCCGAGGACGGCTCGACGAGCGTAGCCGGCCCCACGCTCGCGGCTCGCGCGCCGCCCTCTGTACCGCCGGGTACCTGCGAGTAGGCCGCGACTGGGCGCGTGGCTCTCGCGGAGGGCCCGACGCTCGGGTCCCGCCCCACGGGCGTAACGGCCAATAAGTGGCAGATCTACCCGCCCCACGGGTGATCCAGCTGAGAAGGGAGCTCCTCGCCGTCCATCTCTCCCACCCGATGGGAATACGGCCGTTGAATGGCCGATACGCCCGTGCCACGGGCATCGCGCCAGTGGAGCCCGGCGAAGGCCCCCGGAGGCGCTCTAGGCGTTTGACGCGGCGGATGGAACGGTGGGCGCGGCCGTGCCGGGCGCGGGATAGCGCCGCTCGACGTAGCCCTCGAGGATCTCGAGGAAGCGGGGGACGATGTCGTCGCCACGCAGGGTCGTCGTCTTCTCGCCGTCGACGAAGACCGGGGCCACGGGCTCCTCGAAGGTGCCGGGCAGGCTGATGCCGATGTCGGCGTGCTTGGACTCGCCGGGGCCGTTCACCACGCAGCCCATCACCGCGACGCGCATCTCCTCCACGCCGGGGTGGACGTCGCGCCAGGCGGGCATGCGGTCGACGAGATAGGCCTGGATGTCGCGAGCCATCTCCTGGAAGAAGGTGCTCGTCGTGCGACCGCAGCCCGGGCACGCGCTGACCTGGGGGAGGAACGAGCGGAGTCCCATCGACTGGAGCACCTGCTGCGCGACCTGCACCTCTACGGTCCGATCGCCGCCGGGCTCCGGCGTGAGGCTGACGCGGATCGTGTCGCCGATGCCCCGCTGCAGGAGGATCGACAGCCCGGCGGTGGAGGCGATGATGCCCTTCGGGCCCATGCCCGCCTCGGTGAGGCCGAGGTGCAGCGGATAGTCGCATCGCTCCGCCAGGCGCGCGTAGACCTCCACGAGGTCCTGCACGCCGCTCACCTTGGCCGAGAGGATGATCCGGTCGTGCCCGAGACCGGTCTCCTCCGCGAGGCGCGCCGAGCGAAGCGCCGACTCGACCATGGCCTCGATCATCACCTCGCGGCTGTCCATCGGCTCGGAGAGCGCCGCGTTGGCGTCCATCATCACGGTGAGGAGCTGCTGGTCGAGCGATCCCCAGTTGACGCCGATGCGGACCGGTTTCTGGTTCGCGATCGCCACCTCGATGATCTGGGCGAAATGCTCGTCGCGACGCTTCGCCCCGACGTTCCCCGGGTTGATGCGGTACTTGGCCAGGGCGGCCGCCATCGCGGGGTACTGCGTGAGGAGCAGGTGGCCGTTGTAGTGGAAGTCG
>JBDTWT010000001.1:0-30883 GCA_040006555.1 Chloroflexota bacterium | reverse complement strand
AGGCGCGCGGCGTCTCGCCATCGAGCCTGATGCGGGCGCTCATCGCGGCGGGGCTGGACCGCTCCTACGCCGCGCTGAGCGAGCCGAGCGACCTCGCCGCCGAGCTCACCGAGCTGCGGCGCAGCATCGATCGCATCGCCTCGCGCCTGGAAGGCACCGCCGAAGCCGTAGACGGATGAAGCGCATCGGCTTCGTCTGGAACCCGTACAGCGAGCACGTCCCCGAGCTCCTCGGCCGCGCCCGCGCGTGGTGTGCCGCGCACGAGGTGGAGACGTGGGACGCGCCCGGCGACGCGCACGAGCGGATCGTGGAGGCCCTGGACGCGACCGATCTCGTCTGCGTGCTGGGCGGGGATGGGACCTTCCTGCGCACGGCCCGCGCCATCGGCGGCTCGGGAGTTCCCGCGCTGGGGGTGAACCTCGGGCGCATCGGCTTCCTCGCCAAGGTCGAGCCGGACGGCCTGGAGCGCGCGCTCGACCAGGTGGCCGCCGGTGACTACGCCGTCGAGGATCGGTTCAGGATCTCCGCGACGCTGGTGCGCGCCGACGGCAGCCAGGACCAGCACGCGTGCCTAAACGAGGTGGTCGTGGCTCGCGGGAGCCGCGTGCGAATGATCCAGCTCGAGGTCGAGGTCTCCGGATCGCACCTCGCGACCTACGTCGCGGACGGCGTCGTGGTCGCCACGCCCACCGGTTCGACCGCCTACAGCTTCAGCGCGGGTGGCTCCGTCCTGGATCCGAGGCTGCGCAACATGGTCATCACGCCGGTCGCCGGGTACCTCTCACCGCTCCACAGCGTCGTGGCGGGGGAGGATCACGAGGTGCGCATCACGCTCCGCGAGGCGACGGAGGGGGCGCTCGTGAGCGTCGATGGGCAGCTCGACCTCCCGATCGCCGTCGGCGAACGCGTGGAGGTCCGTGCGCTGGACGAGCCGCTCCGCATGATCGAGCTCGCCGGCAGCACGCCGTTCTACGACCTGCTGCGGACCAAGGCCTCACTCCTTCCGTACTGACCGATGAGAGACCGATGGCACTCCGCGAGCTGACGGTCGAGAACCTCGCCGTCGTCGAGTCGGTCAGGCTGCGCCTGGCGCCGGGCTTCACCGTCCTCACCGGCGAGACCGGCGCGGGGAAATCGCTCGTCGTGGACGCGGTGGCGCTCGCGCTCGGTGCACGGGCGAGCGGCGACCAGGTCCGATCGGGGACCGATGCGGCACGCGTGGAGGCGATCTTCGACGCCCCGACGCCGCTGGCGGAGGACCCCCTGGCGGAGGTGCTGGCCGACGGCGACGGCGTGGCCATCGTCCGGCGCGAGGTCGGCGCCGACGGACGATCCCTGGCGCGGGTGAACGACCGGGCGGTCACGGTTGGGAGCCTGGCGGGCCTCGGGGTTCGCCTCGGCGAGATCCACGGCCAGCATGAGCAGCAGCGGCTCCTCGAGCCCGCGCGCCAGCTCGCGCTGCTGGACGCGTACGGCGACCTCGCGGGCCAGGCCGGAGACGTGGCCGAGCGGCAGCGGGCGTGGCGTTCGACCGTCGCGGCGTCCGCCGAGCTGCTCACCGACGAGCACGAGCTCGAGCGCCGCCGCGAGCTCCTGCGCCACCAGGTCGACGAGATCGGTGGAGCGGCGCCGAAGGCTGGAGAGGACGTCGAGCTCGAGGTGCAGCTGCGGGCAGCCCAGCACGCGGAGACGATCGCCCGCAGCGCCGCCGAGGCCGTCGGGGCGATCCGCGACGAGTCAGGCGCCACGGACGCCCTGAGCGTGGCGGAGCGGGCCCTGCTGGCGGCCGCTCAGCACGACGAGCGGCTCGCCGCGCTGGCGGACCGCGCCGCGGCGCTCTCCGCGGAGGCCGCTGAGCTCGCGCGCGACGCGGCCGCAGCCGGCGAGGGGATCGACCTCGACCCCGGCACGCGCGCCGCGGCCGAGGAGCGGCTGGCGCTCCTCTACGACCTGCGACGCAAGTACGGCGACTCGCTGGAGGCGGTGGTGGCATTCGGAGAGGCCGCGTCGACCGAGCTGGCTCGCCTGGAGGACCAGGAGGGCGAGCGGGAGCGCCTCCGGGCCGATGAGGCGGAGCGTCGCACGGCGCTCGACGAGGCCGCGGCCGCGCTCTCGACAGCACGGCACGGCGCCGCCGAGCGGCTCGCGGCGGCCGTGAACGGAGAGCTCGCGGCGCTCGGGCTCCCGTCGGGGTCGTTCGGCATCGATATCGAGCCGGTCGAGGTCGGCGCGCACGGCGCGGATCGGATCACCTTCACGTTCGCCCCCAACCCCGGCGAGCCCGCGCGACCGCTCGGACGCATCGCGTCGGGTGGAGAGGCGAGCCGGCTGTCGCTGGCCATCAAGGTCGTGCTCGCGGCGGCGGACGAGACGCCGCTGCTCGTGTTCGACGAGGTGGATGCCGGCGTCGGCGGACGCAATGCGGCCGCGCTGGGGGAGCGCCTGCGCGCCCTGAGCCGCTACCACCAGGTGCTCTGCGTGACCCACCTCGCACAGGTGGCGGCGCACGCGGACGCGCACGTCCGGGTCGGGAAGCGCGTGAGCGCTGGACGAACCGTGACCGAAGCGACGGAGCTCACGCCGGAGGAGCGAACCGCCGAGCTCGCGGCAATGCTCGCCGGCGAGGGGGCCGGCACCGAGGCGTTGGCCGCGGCGGAGGCGCTGCTGCGCGCGGCCACGTGAGCGCCGATCCTCGCCTCACCGACGCGGTGGACGCGTTCCTCCTCGAGCTCCGCGTGGAGCGCGGCCTCTCGCCCCTCACGATCGAGGCGTACCGTCGCGATCTCGGTCAGTTCGCGGAGCACGCCGGCACCCGGTGGACGAACGACCCCGGCCCCCTCATCGACTTCGTCGCGGCGCTCCAGCGACGTGCCTCGCGCCGGAGCACCCAGGCTCGCAAGTCGGCCGCGGTCCGCAGCTTCTACGCCTTCGCGCTGCGCGAGGGCCATGCCAGCCGCGACGTGCCCGCCCTCGTCGACGCGCCGCGCCCGGGGAGCTACCTCCCCGACGTCCTGGCTCCCGACCAGGTCGTGGCGATCCTCGACGCGCCGCCCCAGGATGACCTCATCGGCATCCGGGACCGCGCGATCCTGGAGGTCCTCTACGCGTGCGGGCTCCGCGTGAGCGAGCTCGTCGGCCTGGACACGGATCGGGTCGACCTGGGTGCCCAGCAGCTGCGGGTGATCGGCAAGGGAAACAAGGAGCGGCGGGTGCCGATGGGGGATGAGGCACGGGAGCGGCTGCATCGGTATCTGTCCGGACCACGGGCGGAGTGGACGGCCGGACGGCCGACGCCAGCGGTCTTCGTCGGGCGGCGAGGCAGGCGACTGTCGCGCGAATCGGTCTGGGCGCTGGTGAAACGTTGGACGGCGGCGGCCGGGGTGACGGAGCGCGTCTCGCCGCACACGTTCAGGCACAGCTTTGCGACGCATCTGCTCGAGGGCGGAGCCGATCTGCGGGTGGTCCAGTCGCTCCTCGGCCATGCTAGCATCAGCACGACCCAGCTCTACACGCACCTGACCGGCGAACGCGTCCGCGAGGTGTACGCGAAGGCGCACCCGAGAGCCTGAAGGCAGTTCGCAGAGCAGCGCACGGAGGCCCATTGAGTTACGCGCGCAATCTCCTCAGCCGTGGCGAGGAGGTGGTCTACGAGAGCCGGCAGCACTGGTTCGCGGTCATCGCCCGCACCTGGCTGTGGCTCCTCATCGCGGTCATCGCGCTCGCCGTGGTGATCTTCCTCGTCTCCGGCGACCAGCCGATCCTCGGCAGCGCGGAGTTCGACCAGATCATCACGATCGTCGCGATCGTCGCCCTGCTCCTGGCATTCGTCCTGGTGGCGTACGTCCTGTGGGACTGGCGCAACCAGGAGTGGCTGATCACCACCCGACGCGTGATTCGCGCCGAGGGCGTGCTCAACAAGTCGATGTCCGACTCGGGCCTCGAGAAGATCAACGACGCGCGGCTCGAGCAGAGCCTGTTCGGCCGCATCTTCGGCTACGGGACGCTCGACATCCTCACGGCGGCAGAGGAGGTGGGCGGAGCGAGCATCGCCGACTTCCCGATGATCGCCAACCCCGTCGCCTTCAAGAAGTCGATGCTCGACCAGAAGGAGATGCTGGAGCGTCCGGACCTCGCTCGGCCGCGCTACCAGCGCCAGGGGCAGCCGCCGGACATGCAGCGAGCCGAGGCGATGCCGCCCCGGGCCGGATCGGATCGGGTGGCGCTCCATCCGGAGGACGCGCCGGAAGCCGGTGCGGTCGTGGCACCCCCACCGCCGCAGCCGGAGGCCGCGGAGGAGGCGGGATCGGCCGATCAGCTGGGTGAGACCCTCGAGCGCCTGGCCGCGCTGCGAGATCGCGGGCTCATCACCCCCGAGGAGTACGAGGCGAAGAAGCGCGAGCTCCTGGAGCGGATGTAGGTGACCGATGCACCGCTCGGAGCAGGCTCCGACGGCGTGACCGGACCGAAGCTCGACCAGCGCATCCAGGAGGCCACCGAATCCATCCGCGAGCGTCTCGCGACGCGGCCCGCGCTCGGCTCGCCGCGCATCGTCGCCGTCCTGGGGTCCGGCCTTGGAGGGGTGACCGAGCTCCTTGACCCCGAGCCACGCCTCCATGTTCCGTACGGTGAGCTTCCACATGTGCCGCGCTCCGCGGTCGAGGGCCACGCCGGCGAGCTCGTGGCGGGGGCCGTCGGCGGCGTCCCCGCCATCCTGCTCTCCGGGCGCGCCCACCCGTACGAGGGCCACTCGCACGCAGAGTCGACGCTGCTCCTGCGTGCCGTCCTCGCCCTCGACCCGGAGCTGCTGATCCTCACGAACGCGGCCGGCGGCCTGGACCCGGCGTTCGAGCCCGGTGACGTGATGCTCATCAGCGACCACCTGAACCTCTCCGGGGACAACCCGCTGCGCGGGCCCAACCTCGACCGCTTCGGTCCCCGCTTCCCGCCGATGACCGACGCGTACGACCCCGAGCTGCGCGCGGCCGCACGCGAGGCGGCGGAGCGCACCGGCGTGGAGCTGCGGGAGGGCGTGTACGTCATGCTCGCGGGGCCGTCCTACGAGACGCGCGCGGAGATGCGGATGCTCCGCGGGCTCGGCGCTGACGCCGTGGGGATGTCGACGGCGCACGAGACGATCGTCGCGCGCCACGCGGGCGTGCGAGTGCTCGGCTTCAGCCTGATCACGAACAAGGCGACCGATGACGTCGAGGCCGGCGCGACACACGACGAGGTCATCGAGGTCGGCCGCATCGGCGCCGAGCGCCTTGTTCGGCTCCTGGGTGACCTCCTCCCGCGCCTCGCCTGACCGCCGACCATGCTCTTCTTCGACTTCACCGCCGCGCAGATCGCCGGGATCGTGGTGGCGCTCGTGATCGGCATCACGTTCCACGAGTTCAGCCATGCCCTGATCGCGGACGCGCTCGGGGATCATCGGCCGCGAGCGATGGGCCGCGTGAGCCTCAACCCGGCCGCCCACATCGACCCAATCGGGGCGCTCGTGTTCCTCGTCGCCGGGTTCGGCTGGGGGCGCCCCGTGATGGTGAACGTGTACGCGCTGCGCCCGGGCCGCATCGGCATGGCGATGGTGGCCGCCGGCGGGCCGGTCGCGAACCTGCTCGTTGCCCTGGCCGCGGCGATCGGTGCCCGAATCCTCGACATCGCGGGCGTCGAGGGCCTCGCCCGCGAGATCTCCGTGTGGATCGCCTACTACAACGTCCTGCTCGCGATCTTCAACCTCATCCCGATCCCGCCGCTCGACGGGTACAACGCCCTCCTCGCCTTTCTGCCGCCGCGCAGCGCGTTCGCCGTCCAGCGCTACGCGCCGTACGGGATCATCGTGCTGCTGCTGCTGATCCTGCTGCCGAACAGCCCGCTCCAGCTCCTGCTGGGCCTCGCCTCACCGGTCACCCGAGCGCTCGTCGGTGCGTAGGGTCGGGCAGTTCGTCGCCCACGTCCGCGCCGGCGTGGCGCCGGAGGAGGAGGCCTTCGCCCGACGGACGCTCCCCGGGCGCGCCTGGTCCGTCTTCGCGGGAATGCCCATCGCCGACCGGCGGCATGCGCTCGACGTGGCGGGCCGCCTGGTGAGCGAGGGCCACGACTCCCCCGACCTGCTCGCCGCCGCGCTCCTCCACGACGCCGCCAAGGGGCCGCGCATGCGCCTCTGGCACCGCGTCGCGGGCGTCCTGCTCGAGGCGCTCGCGCCGAGGCTCCTGCGTCGGCTGGCGGACCCGGACCCGGCCTCGTGGCGCCATCCGTTCTGGCTCTACCCCCACCATGGGCCGATGTCCGCGGAGCTCGCCGAGCGCGCGGGCTGCACGCCCGCGACGGCCCGGCTCATCCGCGGGGCGCCCGGCGGCGAGCCCGAGGCGCAGCTTCTTCGGGCGCTGAGGGCGGCCGATGACGCATCCCGAGCTGATGCAGCCGGTCGCGATCGTTCCAGACGCTCTCGTGCCGGTCGCCATCGGCGACCCGGAGTTCACCGTGGCGCTGCCCGTCTTCGAGGGACCGCTCCAGCTCCTGCTGCACCTCATCGAGTCGCGCGAGCTCGACGTGCTCAGCGTCCCGCTCGCCGAGGTCGCCGACGCGTACGTGGCGCACCTGGCACGCCATCCGGTCGACCCGGTCAGTCTGTCCGAGTTCGTGTCGATCGCGGCCCACCTCATCCTCCTCAAGTCGCGCCGGATGCTGCCCGCCGAGCCGATGCCCCCCGTCCCGGACGCGAGCGACGAGCCCGACGAGGAGGAGCTGCGGCGTCGGATCCTCGAGTACCGCGCGCTGCGTGACGCGGCCGTGGCGCTCGGCGCGCGCGACGGCATCGCTCCGCTCGTCCACCGGGAGCCGCGCGAGAGCGACCTGCCCGAGGCGCCGGTCGAGCCGATGCCCGCCACGCTCCTCGCGACCGCCCTCGATCGTCTTGCTTCCATCCCGGAGCCTGAAGCGCTTCCGGCGGAGGTCGTCCCACGCGAGGTCACCATCGGGCAGCAGATCGTCGTCCTGCTCGAGGCGCTCTCCGGCGGCGGGCGCGTCGTGCTGCAGACCATCCTCGCGCGGTGCCGGTCGCGGACCGAGGCCGCGGTCATGTTCCTCGCCACCCTCGAGCTCGTGCGCAGGCGGCAGGCGATCGCCGAGCAGGGCGATCCGTTCGGGCCGATCGTCATCGAGGCGCTGCCGGAGGGTGCCGGATGAACGGAGAGGGCCCTCCGGACGACCTCGGCACCTTCTACGAGGCACTCCTCTTCATCGCGGAGCGCCCGCTGACGACCGCCGAGCTCGGCGATCTCGCATCGGTTCCCCGGCTGCACGCGGAGGCGGCGCTCGCGTCGCTCGTCGAGCGCCTCGACGATGACCAACGCGGGATCCGGCTGCAGCGCAACGAGGACGCCTGGCAGCTGGTCACCGCACCGGAGGCCGGCGCGCGGCTCGCCGCGTACGCGTCGCGCGAGGAGGCCCGGCTCTCGCCCGTCGCGCTCGAGGCACTCGCCGTCGTCGCCTACCGGCAGCCCTGCACCCGCGGCGACGTCGAGCGCGTCCGCGGCGTGGACTCGGACTACGTGATCCGTTCGCTCCTCCACCGCCGCCTCATCGCCGAGGTCGGGCGGCGCGACACGCCGGGGCGGCCGGCGGTCTTCGGCACCACCTTCGAGTTCCTCGAGCGCTTCGGCCTCGCCTCGCTCGACGAGCTGCCGCCACTCTCGAGCGGCGCGGCGCAGCTGGCGGCCAGCGGCGCTCACGAGCCGGCCGATGGCGGGTGAGCGGCTCCAGAAGCTGATCGCCCGCGCGGGCCTCGCTTCCCGGCGCCGCGCCGAGGAGCTCGTGGCGGCCGGTCGCGTGACGGTGAATGGCAGCGTGGCCTCGGTCGGCGACTCGGCGGACCCGGCTCGCGACCGGATCGAGGTCGACGGACGGCCACTCGCGGCCGCATCGGCTCCTCGCTACCTCGCGGTTTACAAGCCGCGCGGCTTCCTGAGCTCCGCGCACGACGAGCGTGGTCGCCGGTCGGTGGTCGGCCTGGTGGACGCCGGGGGCGAGCGCCTGTGGCCGGCCGGCCGGCTGGACGTCGAGTCGGAGGGCCTGATGCTCCTCACGAACGACGGGGATTGGGCGAACCGCGTCCTCCATCCGAGGTACGGGACGGTGCGCGAATACGCGGCGCTCGTCTCGCCGCCGCCGGGCCGAGGCGACCTCCAGCGCCTGCGGGCCGGCGTCGAGCTCGAGGACGGCAGCGGGCGGCTCCTCGCGGCGCGCTTCGAGCAGCCACCGCCGGAGGTCGAGCGCCACCGGGCGGAGAACGGCGCGTGGCTCAGAGTTCGAGTCGGCGAGGGGCGCAAGCGCGAGGTGCGCCGCCTGTTCGCGGCGGTCGGCCTCGACGTGGAGCGGCTGGTGCGGACCCGGATCGGCGCGCTCGCCCTCACGGGGCTGCGGGAGGGCCGGTGGCGCCCGCTCCGGCCATCGGAGGTCGCCGCGCTGGGCCGGAACGAGATGCGCGCATGACGGTGACCGTGGCGATCGACGGGCCATCGGGCGCCGGCAAGAGCACCGTCGGGCACGCGCTCGCCACCGCGATCGGGGCGAACTTCGTGGACACCGGGCTCATGTACCGCGCGCTCACCCTGGCGGCCGTCGAGTCGGGCGTGGACATCGACGACGGCATGGCGCTCGGGATGCTCGCCGCCGAGCGGCGCATCGACGTGGAGCGGCCGCGTCCGGAGCAGACCGACCGACTGGAGACGGTGCTCCTCGACGGTCGGGACGTCACCACCGAGGTCCGCGAGCCGCGCATCGATCGGCTGGTGAGCGCGGTGAGCCGGCACGCGGAGGTGCGCGACGCCATGCTCGGACTGCAGCGGGCCGCCGCGCGACGCGGGTCCACGGTCATGGTCGGCCGCGACATCGGCACCGTGGTCCTGCCCGACGCAACGCTCAAGGTGTACCTCACCGCGGATCCCGAGGTCCGCGCCGCGCGACGCGCGGCGGAGATGGGGGAGCCGAGCCGAGCCGCCGAGTACCTCGCCGAGATCCAGCGCCGCGACGAGCTCGACGCGGGCCGTGCCCTGGCACCGCTTCGTGTGCCGGATGACGCCATGGTCATCGACACCGGTGAGCTCGACGTGGACGCGTCCGTGGCCGCCATCGTGGACCGCCTATCGGCGTCCGCCCGCTCATGAAGGGCGAATGGGTCTACCACCCGGGCTGCCGCATCGCCGGCTGGTTCATGTCGCTCATCGGCGGCGCCCGTATCGAGGGCGTCGAGCATCTCCCGCAGGAGGGCGCCTTCATCCTGGTCGCAAATCACTGCTCGCAGGCGGATCCGCCGCTGCTCGGCTGGGCGACCGGGTACCAGATCGGCCGCGTCGTCCACTTCATGGCCAAGGAGGAGATGCAGCGCTGGCCCGTCATCGGCTGGCTCGCCGACCGCTCCGGGGTCTTCTTCGTGCGCCGCGGCGAGGGTGACCGCGCGTCGCAGCGCACCGCGCTCGACCTGCTCGCCAGGGGGAAGCCGATGGGGATCTTCCCGGAGGGCACTCGCTCGCGGGACGGGCGCATGCGCGAGGTCCGCCCGGGGGCGGCGCTGCTGGCCATTCGATCCGGAGCGCCGATCATCCCCGTCGGCATCGCCGGCACGCACCGGATGTTCCCGGGCCACTCTAAGCTCCCGCACCGGACGCGCGTGACGTTCCGCATCGGCCGCCCGTTCCTCCTTCCGCACCAGCCCAGCGGCCGGATCGACCGCACGGCGCTCGCCGCTGGCACGCAGCGGATCACGGACGAGATCGCCGCGCTGCTCCCGCCCGCGCAGAGGCCGCTCAAGGAGCCCGCCACCTCTCCCTCCTAGAATGGAGGCGAGATGACCACCGTCACGAGGCCCGAGGTCCGAATCGCCGAGCGCGCCGGCTTCTGCTACGGCGTGCGCCTCGCCATCGACAAGGCGAAGCACGCCGCGACCGAGGGCAAGGACGTCACCACGCTCGGGCAGCTGGTCCACAACCCCGGCATCAAGGCCGATCTATCGGATCGTGGCATCCGCACGGCCGATCTCGCCGACGAGGTGGAGGGCGGCACCCTTGTCATCCGCGCCCACGGCGTGCCGAAGGACGAGTTCGACAAGGTCCGCGGCAAGGAGATGCTCGAGGTCATCGACGCCACCTGCACGTGGGTGCTCCAGAGTCAGAAGGCTGCCCGGGAGCTCGCCGAGGCCGGGTACACCGTCTGCATCATCGGCCACGAGGACCACCCCGAGGTGAAGGGCGTTCGCTCGTACGCGGGCGAGAAGCATGTCGTCGTCGATGACATGGACCGCTCGACCTGGGAGCGCGTGCCGCGCACGAAGAAGATCGGCGTCCTCTCGCAGTCGACCATCCTTCCGCAGAAGCTCGAGGAGTTCGCCGCGTTCTGCCTGCGGCGCGCCCACGACCTGCGGGTCGTCAACACCGTGTGCCCGGTGACGCTCACCCGCCAGGACGACTCGGTGGCCCTCGCGCGCGAGGTCGACGCGATGATCGTCGTCGGCGGCAAGAACAGCTCGAACACGAAGGAGCTCGCCGTGAAATGCCGCGAGATCCTCCCCGATACCGTCCACGTCGCCGATGCGGACGAGCTCGCCGCGGAGCACGCGGGGTGGCTGCGCGGGAAGGCGCGCATCGGTATCACCGGCGGCACCTCGACTCCGGAGCTCGACCTCGAGGCCGTTCGCGAGCGCATCTACGCCCTGACGGCCTGAACCGGACCGAGCGACGGGGCTCAGATGCCGGAGTCGATCGGTTCCGGCGGTGGCCCCACGTCGCGCAGCTGTGCCAGGAGCTCCGGAAGGCGCCGTGGGGCGTGGAGCTCGCTCGAGGACGATAGCTCCTCGACGGTCCACCAGCGGATCTCGGTCACGAACTCGGCACGCAGCTGTTCCACGGTGAGCAGCGGGGATGGCGCGAACCACTCCGTCTCCACGAGATAGAACCGCTCCACCTGGCCGTCCCACCTGCCGCCGATGAACGGAATGACGTGGGTGCGCGTCCAGATGCACGGGCCGAGCTCCTCGAGCTCGAGGCCGACCTCCTCGCGCAGCTCCCGGCGCAGCGCATCGTCGTGGGACTCGTCCGGCTCGAGGCCCCCACCGGGACACGCCCAGACAACACGGTCGTCGAACGCGAAGCGGACGAGGAGAATCTGGCCCTGCGGATCGAGGATGACGGCCCGGGCGGCGTCCCGCAGCCTCAGGTCAGGCGGGCTCACCGCGCCTCGACGGCCCTCGCGTTGGCGCGATCCCGAGCTTCACGCCACGATCCTATCGGCTTCTTCGGCGCCTCCCAACCCTCCCGCTAGACTCGGCCAATGCCTTCCCTCCCGGTCGTCGCCATCGTCGGCCGCCCGAACGTCGGCAAGAGCACGCTCTTCAACCGCCTCGTCGGCGAGCGCGTCGCCATCGTCGAGGACCTGCCCGGGACGACGCGCGACCGCGTCTACGGCACCTCGGATTGGAACGGGCGAAGCTTCACGCTGGTCGACACTGGCGGGCTCGAGATCGACCCGGGCACCCACATCGAGGAGCGCGTGCAGGACCAGGCGCGCGTGGCGATGGAGGAGGCCGATCTCATCCTCTTCGTCGTCGACGCGCATGCGGGACTGGCGCCCCTCGACCACGAGGTCGCCGACCGCCTGCGTCGAGCCGATGCGCCCGTGATCCTGGTCGTGAACAAGGGCGACAACCCGCAGCGCGAGGCCGAGGCCGCGGAGTTCTACGCGCTCGGCTTCGATCCCTTCATCACGGTGAGCGCGCAGCACGGTCGGAACACCGGTGACCTTGCCGACCTCATCGTGGAGGGCCTTCCGCCGCCGACCGAGGCGGAGGCGGCGGCATCGGCTCCCGACCAGGAGTTCACGGAGGAGGAGCTGGCCGAGCTCGCCGAGGCCGATCTCGCGCCGCCGCGCGTCGCGATCGTCGGCCGGCCGAATACTGGGAAGTCGACATTCGTCAACCGCGTGCTCGGCTCGGAGCGGATGATCGTGTCCGAGACGCCGGGCACGACGCGGGACCCGATCGACACCACCATCGAGCTCGACGGCGAGCAGATGGTCCTCGTGGACACGGCCGGCATCCGGCGCCGCGGGGCGATCGAGCGTGGCGTCGAGCGCTACAGCGTCCTGCGCAGCATGAAGGCGATCGACGCCGCGGACGTCGCGATCGTGATGACCGATGCGACCGAGGGCTACACGGCGCAGGACGCCCACGTCGTCGGCTACGTGCTCGAGGCGTTCAAGGGGGTCGTCCTTGTCATCAACAAATGGGACGCCGTCGAGAAGGACGAGAACACCGCCGACGCCTGGCTGAAGCGCCTTCGGCGCGAGGCTCCGTACCTGGTCTGGGCCGACATCGTGTTCGCCTCCGCGCTCACCGGGCAGCGCGCAGACCGAATCCTGCGCGAGGCGCGTCGGGTCGCCGAGGAGCGCTATCGTCGCATCCCGACCGGGGAGCTGAACCGCGTGGTGTCGGACGCCGTCAGAGCGCACCCGCCGTCGCACGTCCGCAATCGGCTGCCGAAGGTCTTCTACGCGACCCAGGTGGGGGTTGCCCCGCCGACGTTCGTCATCTTCGTCAACGACCCGGCGATCATCCATTTCAGCTACAAGCGCTACCTGGAGAACCGCATCCGCGCCGAGTACGGCTTCCTCGGGACGCCGATCCGCCTCATCCTCCGCCAGCGCGAGTCCGAGGATGCCGCGCGCCGCTCCGCCCGCCCGCGACGCAAGACCGCCAAGGGCAGGCGTTGACGGCTCGCATACGCTCGGCGCCATGACTGACCAGGTCGGGATCATCGGCGCCGGCGCCTGGGGCACGACGATTGCCGTGCTGCTCGCGGATGCCCAGCGTCCGGTGAGTCTGTGGACGCACAGCGCCGAGTCGGCCGAGCGCCTCGCCCGGGACCGCACCAACGAGCGCTATCTCCCCGGCGTCGTCTTTCCACCCAACGTTCGGATCGTGACCGATGACGCCTACCTCGCCGAGCCGCATCGGTTCTACGTGCTGGCCGTCCCGTCCGCGCACGTTCGGACCACGCTTCGGACGGTGGGCGCTCGCCTCCATCCGGATGCGCCGATCCTCTCGGTCGTCAAGGGCATCGAGCAGGGCACCTTCAGGCGGATGAGCGAGGTCGTCGCGGAGGAGCTTCCCGGGCGTCGCGTGGCGGCGCTGTCGGGGCCGAACCTCGCGCGTGAGATCGCCGCCGGCAAGCCAGCGGGGTCGGTCATCGGGTCGGACGATCCGGACCTCGCTGCGGAGCTCGCCGCCGTGCTGAGCAGCGAGCGCTTCAGGGTCTACACCAACCCCGACCTCATCGGCGTCGAGCTGTGCGGGGCGCTCAAGAACGTCGTCGCGCTCGCAGCCGGCATGGTGGACGGCCTCGGATTCGGCGACTCCGCCAAGGCGGGCATCATCACCCGCGGACTTGCCGAGATGACGCGGCTCGGAGTGGCGGCCGGTGCCCATCCGCTTACCTTCGCGGGCCTCGCCGGGGTGGGCGATCTCATCGCGACGTGCATGTCACCCCTCTCGCGCAACCGGCGCGCTGGCGAGCTGATCGCTTCCGGCGTCCCGTGGCCGGAGGCGGGGGAGCGGCTTTCGGGCGTGGCGGAGGGCGTGTGGACCGTCGACGGCGCCCTCGGCCTGGCGGCGGCACACGGCGTCGAGATGCCGATCGCCGAGCGCGTGCGGGCCGTCGTCTTCGACCATCAGCCGCCGATGGCGGCCGTGGCCGAACTGATGTCACGCAGCCCGAAGGACGAGCTCGCGACTCTGGCTCCATAGTCCCTTCGCGGGGTCCGCTGGCTATACTGGCCGCCTCGGTCGGGGCGTAGCGCAGCCTGGTAGCGCACCTGAATGGGGTTCAGGAGGTCGAAGGTTCGAATCCTTTCGCCCCGACCAAAACCATCTCCTGAGCCCGAGCACGATGGAGCCGGAGGCGGCAGCCTAGGTCTCGGGCCTGAGTGTGTTCGGATTGAGTACACAAAGAGGACGCCCGCTCCCTGGCTGGCTATCCAGCCTCGGAGCGTCAGCGTCTTCCTGACCATGGCCCCTTACGGGACCACCGCTGGTCTCTGATCTAGCGGACGGGCCTGACGGGTGAATGCGCAACCTATACTCGCCACCGTGAGCATCCGCGCACTGGCCGTCATCGCCATCGGCGGTCCGCTGCTGTTCGCCGCGGCCGTCCTGCTCCAGGACGTCATCCAGTACGACTATCTCGTCGCGAACGGCGACCACCCGTGGACGACGTCACCGGTCAGCGTCAATGCCCTGGGTCCCTACGGCTGGATCCAGATCGTGAACTTCGGAATGCTGGGGCTTTCCGTGCTGGCCCTGGCGATGGCGGCGCATCGGGGTATCCGCGGCCCAAGCCGCCCGGTGGTCGGCCCGGCGTTCATCGGCCTGTGGGGTCTGGCCTTCCTGCTGTCGATGTTTCCCATCGAGCGTCAACCGCAATCGTTCAGCGGTCAGGCGCATGCCATCGCGTTCGTGCTCGTTTCCCTGGTGCTCATCCCGATGTACGGCTTCATGTGGCGCCGCCTGCGACGGTCACCGGGCTGGGAGTCCTTCGGGCGTTACAGCCTCGCCATGGGAGTGCTCACCCTGCCGCTCGAAATCGCCAGCATCGCGCTCCAACAGGTGGTTCCGTTCTCCTGGTTCTACCTCTGGCTGGGGGCACAGCTCGTGTGGTGCGTCCTGTTTGGGATCCGGCTGTGGCAGACGGCATCGCGCGCCATGGACCAGAGAGACGGGCCCAAGCACGACCGACGCGACGCGCCAGGGTCAGCCGCGTCGCGAGGTCCCGGCGAGGCGAAGCGTGCGATCGATGGTCTGCTCGAAGGCGTGGATGTCGAAGGGCTTGGCGATCAGCTGCACGTCGCCGTGTGCCAGCAGGCGGACGCGATCCTCGCGCAGGGTGGCCAGATCGGCGCTGCAGACGATGGCTGGGACGGATTGCAGGTCGGGGTGGCTGCGCGCGATGGCGAGGATCTCCCATCCCGTCAACCCACCTGCAGGCCCGCCCGTATGGAGGTCGATGAGGAGCAGGTCCGGAGCCGAAGCTGCGATCTCCGCGACGGAGCGAATCACGTTGTAGGTCACGACGTCATGCTCGGCCTCGAGCACGTCGCGAATCAGCTCCAGGAACTCGGGGCTGTCGTCGACCACGGTGATCCGTGGTCTCACGCCGGCGGCGCGTGGCAGGAGGGGCGAGGCGTCAGAGGGATCCGAGCCCGAGGCCGGTGCCAGCATCGAGTCGCGCAATGTGTCGCCTCCCCACGGTCCCCGACGGGCTCCGCTAGGCGCATCGGGCACTCAGGATGCCATTCGAGGTCAAGCCGCACGGTACGGCGGCGAAGGGGTTTCCGCGGACGATGGGCACGCGGCTTGCGCATCACCGCCCTTTCGAGCTCGCTCGAGGCAACTGGGGATGGATGTGACGGCGCTCACGCGAATGCAGATTCGGGTCGTCTTGACCG
The DNA here is from genome assembly GCA_040006555.1 of Chloroflexota bacterium. Classification (GTDB taxonomy): domain Bacteria; phylum Chloroflexota; class Limnocylindria; order QHBO01; family QHBO01; genus JACDBZ01. The sequence goes on along the minus strand of JBDTWT010000001.1, from coordinate 15,394 downwards.
TCTTCCGATCGGAGATGGCGCGGCTGGGCCGCGTGGATCCGATGGGGGCGAGCTTCGACGCCGGGCGACTGCTCCGAACGCGCTCGATCGAGCTGCTCGACAGCGCGCGAACGCGGCTCAACGGCAAGGGACTCAGCCACCCCGAGTTGCTCGCCGAGCTGGCCTCAGCCCGTGGGGAAGTTGCCGGGGATTTGCAAACCGAGGTCAGCGTTGGTTCGCGCGGAGATCGCCGCGGATGACCGCGTTCGCCTCCGAGTCGCTGAGCTCCTGCCAGAGGTAGACCACGAGGTCTCCCTCCGACTCCTCGGTCCTCTGGTACACGCCCCCATCGGAGCCGTCTCCGAGTGTCACGGCGGGACGGTCGATCCATGCAACCTCGCCGTGGCGAGGCCCGCCGTGATACCGGAGGTTGGGGGTCGGCAGCCTAAGCGGCCGTGATGTTCGCAGCTCGAGGACCGCGAGGATTCGACTCGATGTCGAACGTCACGTTCTCGCCGCCATTGAGTCGGTCGAAATCGATCGACTCGTTGAGACCGTCGCGATGGAAGAAGTAATCCTTGCCATCCTCGCCGGTGATGAAGCCGAAGCCGCGATCGGCGACGATCTTCTTGATGGTGCCTGTGGCCATGCTGGCCTCCGATAGAACAGTAGGCGTCAAGGGTACTCCATCCGGGATGTAGCATCCGGGCCGATGCCAGAGCTCCCGCCGCGTCCGCCCCTTGCGCTCCGTGCTCGGCTTCTCTCGCCGCTCGCCGATGGCGGGCTCCTCCACGAGCCCGATGGCCTGCTCGAGGTCGATGCGAACGGGCTCCTGACCAGGATCGGTCCGTGGCTCGGCGCCAAGGCGCCGGCATCGGTCCTGGACCTTCGACCGCTGGTCGTACTGCCCGGATTGGTCGACCTGCACGTGCACCTGCCGCAGCTGCCCAACGCGGGGCTGGGAGGTGGCCTGGACCTGCTCACGTGGCTCGAGCGGCACATCTTCCCGCTCGAGCGGGCATTCGACCGGGCTCGAGCCGAGATCGAGGCACCGGCCGCCTTTCGAGCGCTGGCCGCCGCGGGGACGACCACCGCGGTGGCATACGGCGCCCTCTGGCCGGACTCGACGGACGCCGCCTTCGCGGCCGCCGAGGCTCACGGCATCCGCGCCGTGATCGGCAAGGTGATGATGGACCGCGGCAGCTATGACAGCGACATCGAGCAGCGCCAGATCCTGGAGACGAGCCTGGCGCAGTCCGATGAGCTCGCCACGCGCTGGCACGGTCGGGACGGGGGACGCCTGCGATATGCCTTCACGCCACGCTTCGCGGTGAGCTGCAGTGCCGAGATGCTGCGGGAGTCGGCGGCCCTCGCTCGGACGCACGGCGCGTATTGGCAGACGCATTTGGCGGAGGATGCCGGCGAGCTCGCGCAGGTCGCCTCGCTGTTCCCCGAGTCACAGGACTATCTCGACGTGTACGACCGAGCAGACGCCCTCGGCGCGCGGAGCATCCTGGCGCACGCGGTGCATCTCTCGGGTAGAGAGGTTGACCGGCTCGTCGAGAGCGACGCTCGGGTGGCCCATTGCCCGGCCTCGAACCTGTTCCTGGCCAGCGGGATGATGCCGTTGGCCGCCTATCTGGCCGCGGGGATGACGGTCGGCCTCGGGAGCGATGTGGCCGCGGGACCGGAGCTGTCGCTCTTCAGCGTCATGCGGGCGGGAGCCCTCACGCAGCGCGCGATCGCGTCGCATGCGGCGCCGATGCCCGACGGGATCCTGGACCCGCTCGACTGGCTGCGCATGGGGAGCCTCGGAGGCGCACGCGTGCTCGGCCTGGACGGCGAGATCGGCTCGCTCGAGGTGGGGAAGGAGGCCGATCTCATCGCGGTCGATCCGCGCCTCACCGCGCCGGTGCCCGGGCAGGACCCGCCGGACGACCCCGCGGACCTCGCGAGTCGGCTCATCTTCCGGCCGCATCCGGAGATGGTGCGCGCCGTTTGGGTGCGTGGCCGGCCGCTCGAAGGACCGCCGGGGGTGGACGGCATCGGCTAGGCTAGCGCCGATGGACCGCATCATCCAGATCCTGATCAACGCCGCCGCGCTGTGGGTCGCGGAGCTGATCGTGCCGAACATCACCTTCACGGGCGAGCTGTGGAAGCTGATGGTCGTGGCGTTGATCTTCGGTCTGGTCAACACATTCATCCGCCCGATCCTGCGCATGGTGACGCTACCGATCACGCTCATGACGCTCGGTCTCTTCCTCGTCGTCATCAACGCGCTGATGCTGCTCCTGACGAGCGCGATCTCGAACGAGCTCGACCTCGGCTTCCAGGTGGCCGACTTCCTGGCCGCCCTCCTTGGATCGATCGTGATCAGCCTCGTCGGGCTCGCGCTCTCGCTGGTCATCGGCACCGGACGGCGCCTCTTCTGACGCAGCCGCCCGGAGAGCCGATGCGTCGGGCTCCGTGGCCGGTGAGCCTGCTCTTCGGCGCGTCGATCGGCCTCCTGATCCTCCTCACGGGCCCGCTGCTGCTCTTCAACCCGTGGTTCGTCTCGGCGCTCCAGGCGCGCCACGACGTCGCCGAGGCGTTCGAGACCTCGCAGGCCGAGATCGACGGGGTGACCGGCGAGTTCCTGGCCGATCTGTTCACGGGCGGTGACTTCAACGCGACGCTCGCCGGGCGCCCGCTGCTCGACGACGCGGAGCGCTCCCACATGGGTGACGTCTCGAACCTCGTGCGAGTCCTCGTGCTCAGTGCGGGGGTCGCGCTGATCGTGGCCGCGCTGACCGGAACGCTCCTGCGAGGGGAGTCGCGCCGGATGGCCACGGTGCTCCTGGGGACGGCGGCGGCCATCGGCGCCGCTGGGCTCGTGCTGGGCCTGGTCTTCGCCGTTGCGTTTGACGCGGCGTTCCTCGCCTTCCACGCCCTCTTCTTCCCGCCCGGCACCTATCTCTTCACGCCGGGGTCGAATCTCGTGACCCTCTTCCCCGAGGGGTTTTGGTTCGAGGCGTCGCTGATCGCGGGCGCGACGGTGGTGCTCAGCGCGCTGGTGGTGCTGGTCATCGGGGTCTCCGGACGCAGGCGCCCACCCACGACGCTGCGAGCGGCCTGACCTACACTCGCGGCATGGGTTCAGGCTGGAGGGTCGGCCGCGTGGCCGGCGTGGAACTGGCGATCCATCCGAGCTGGCTGGTGATCGCCTTCCTCATCACCTATTCGCTGGCCGTCGCGCAGTTCCCGGATCAGTTTCCCGGATGGTCCGGCGGCCTGTACTGGATCGTCGCGGCCGCCACGGCGTTCCTGTTCTTCGCGTCGGTCCTCGCGCACGAGCTGTCGCACGCCCTCGTGGCGCGCCGCTTCGGCCTGCGCGTCCAGGGCATCACGCTGTTCATCTTCGGCGGGACCACGAGCATCGACGCCGACGCGCGGTCGCCGCGCGAGGAGGCGGTCATCGCCCTGGCCGGGCCGGCGACGAGCATCGTCCTGGGCGCTGCGTTCATCGGCATCGCGGCGGTGATCGCGCAGCCGCAGGTGGCGGCCCTCCTGGGCTGGCTGGGATTCGTCAACCTCCTCCTCGGTGGCTTCAACCTCATCCCGGGCTTTCCGATGGACGGCGGCCGCGTGCTCCGGGCGGTCCTGTGGAGAATCCGCGGCGACCGGCTTCTCGCGACCCGGAACGCGGCGCTCGTGGGACGCATGGTGGCGTACCTCCTCATCGCCCTTGGCGTCCTCTGGGCGCTCAGCCCCAATGGGCTGTTCGCTGGCCTGTGGCTGGCGCTCATCGGCTGGTTCCTGTCGAACGCCGCGGAGGCCACGGGCGCGCAGGCCGGGGTGGAGCGCAGCCTGAGCGGGGTGCGCGTTCGCGACGCGATGGACGCCGATCCGCCCTCGGTCTCGCCCAACGAGTCGGTCGCCGACCTCGTCTCGGAACGGATGCTGCGCGGCGAGGACCGGTCATTCCTCGTCCGACACGACGATGGCGGGCTGGCGGGGGTCGTCACGCTCGGCGACGTCCGGCGCCTGCCCCGGGACGACTGGCCGGGCGCCAGGGTGACCGACATCATGACGCGCTTCAACGACCTCACCACCATCGGACCCGACGAGCCGTTGGTCGATGCGCTTCGCATCATCCAGGAGCGTGACGTCGGGCAGCTCCCCGTGGTGGCCGAGGGTCGCGAGCCGGTCGGCGTCGTCACCCGGCGGGGCATCCTGCGCCTCATCGAGGCCCGCATGAAGCTCGGGCTGTGAGCCGATGCTGACCGTCGAGGAGGCACTCGACCGGCTGCTGCACGACCTCGCGACGACCGACGCCGAGCGGCTGCCGCTGGCCGAGGCGCTTGGGCGCGTGCCCACGCCGGAGCCGGTCATGGCGACCCATGACGTGCCACCCTTCGCCAACTCGGCGATGGACGGGTTCGCGCTGCGCGCGGCCGATGGCGTCGAGCGGCGCCGCGTGGTCGGCGAGTCGCGAGCGGGTGGTCCGGCGGCGCCGCCGGTGGAGCCCGGCACGGCGGTGCGGGTCATGACGGGCGCTCCGATCCCGGATGGCGCCGATTCGGTGGTGCCGATCGAGGACGCGTCGGAGACGGGCGGCTGGGTCGAGGTCGCTGGTGCGCCCGCGGCAGGCGCGCACGTGCGCGCGGCCGGCCACGACGTGGCCGCGGGGACGTCGTTCGCGCTTCCGGCGGCGCCGATCACGGCGTCGGTCATCGGGCTGCTGGCCGCGATGGGGCACGACGACGTCGACGTGCGTCTGCGGCCGAGGGTGGCGATCCTCTCCACGGGCGACGAGCTCGTGGCGGTGGCGTCGCCGCTGGGACCGGGCCAGATCCACGATGCGAACGGGCCGGCGCTGGCCGCGGCGGTCAGCGATGCGGGCGGCGTGCCCGTGCTTCTCGAGACCGCGCGCGACGATCCCGGGGAGATCGAGCGCCGCGTTCGCGAGGGGGTGCTGGCCGCGGAGATGCTCATCGTCTCCGGCGGGGTGAGCGTCGGCGAGCACGACCACGTGCGCGGCGTCATCGAGCGCATCGGCAGCCTCGACTTCTGGCGCATCGCGGTGCAGCCGGGGAAGCCGCTTGCCTCCGGGCGCGTCGAGACGCGCCCGGTCATCGGCCTGCCGGGGAATCCGGTCAGCGCGCTGGTCACGTTCGAGCTGTTCGTCAGACCGATGCTGCGCCGCATGCTCGGCATGGCCGGCGACGGACGCGCGCGCGTCCCGGCACGCGTGGACGAGGAGCTGGCGAAGGACCCGGCGCGTCGCGCGTACCTCAGAGTGCGCGTCTGTCCCGATGGCGATGGATACCGTGCCGTCTCCGCCGGCGGCCAGGCGTCGTCACAGCTCCTCCCCCTGGCGACCGCCAACGCGCTGCTCGTCGTACCGGAGGGGCTCTCAGCCACCGAGCCGGGCGAGACCTACCAGGCGATCCTCACCGGAGCGGTCGAGTGACGAGACCCAGCCACCTCGGCGCAGGTGGAGAGCCGCGCATGGTCGACGTCGGCGAGAAGCCGGTCACGGCGCGCCGCGCCGTGGCGGGCGCGACGGTGCGCATGCGGCCCGAAGTGCTGTCCGCGCTCCTCGATGCCGGCGGGCCGAAGGGCGACGCGCTCGTCACCGCCCGGCTGGCGGGGATCGGCGCCGCGAAGCGCACGTCGGAGCTCATCCCGCTGTGCCACCCTCTGCCACTCGACCACGTCGAGGTGGAGCTGCTGCCGGACCGCGACGGCGGAGTCATCACCGTCCGCGCCGAGGCCCGTGCGACAACCCGTACCGGGGTCGAGATGGAGGCGCTCACGGCCGCCAGCGTCGCGGCGCTCACGCTCTACGACATGGCGAAGTCGCTCCAGCGCGACATCGTCATCGAGCGCGTCGAGCTGCTCTCGAAGTCCGGTGGCCGCTCCGGCGACTACCAGCGCGACGAGGCCGCCAGGGACGGGGCCCCCGCGACCGCCGAGCACGAGGCGGTGGTGGTCACCTGCTCAAGTCGATCCGCAGCGGGGGAGCGCGAAGACTCGTCCGGCCCGGCGCTGGTGGCGGCGCTCAAGGCTGCGGGTTTCGACGTCACCTCAGAGCCGATCGTCGTCGCCGATGACGAGGGAGTCATTGCCGTGCTCCTCGCCGGCCTGGCCGATGCCGGCCATCGGCTCATCCTGACCACGGGCGGGACCGGCCTGGCGCCCACGGACGTCACCCCGGCAGCGACGGGGCGCGTCATCGAGCGCGAGGCACCCGGCCTGGCCGAGCTCATGCGTGCCGTCGGCACGGTTTCGACGCCCATGGCCGCGCTCTCGCGCGGCGTGGTCGGTACGCGAGGCCGGACGCTGATCGCGAACCTGCCCGGCTCACCGACCGGCGCGTCCGAGTCGTTGGCCGCTCTTCTGCCGGTCCTGCGCCACGCGCTCGATCAGCTCGTCGGAAAGGATCACTGACCGACAGCCGCCCGTTCGTCGGCTCGGCGACGTCCGAAGACAGCCGCGAAGCCGATCGTCATCAGCCACACGTCAGTGGCGGTGAGACCCAGCCGCTGAAACAGCCCTGGCGCCGTGTCACCGAGCGAGGCCCACAGACAGGCCAGCGTGATCAGGCCGACCGCCAGCGAGGCGATCGGCAACGCGAGACCTCGCCGCCGGAACGTCAGTGAAGCCAGCGGTCCGACCGCTGCGAGGGACACGTACGCGAGACCCGCAAAGCCGCCGTGCAGGACATCGATGTCCGGCGAACCACCGACGGGGGTGAGCATCACGCCGAGCGTGAGTGCCGCGTTGACGCCGAGCGCAAGGGCAGCCGGCCAGCCGACGAGCCGACGGAGCGGCCAGGCCGCGCTTCCGGCGCCGATCGCAAAGGCGGCGAACCCGAGTGACATCAGCACTCGCGTGGGAGCATCGACCGCCGCCAGGTCGCTGATGTGGTCCTCGACCGGCGGGTAATTGGGAGCGAGCAGGCCGGCAAGCACCCACGCCGCGATGAAGAGTCCGGGTCCCCAGATTGCCCCGGCCATCAGCCAACGGTGGGGTTGCGTGCGCACCACGCCCCATCAAACCAGATCCGGCTGACGAACGCGGAGGCGTGCGGCGGAGTGAGCGGCGGTCGCTACCATGGCCGCCACTTGGAAGCTTCCATCCCGTACTACCCCCTGATCGTCGTGCCGATCGTGGCGGCGGCGTACCTCTTCTGGCGCCGCGCGCGATGGCATCTCGCGATTCTGCGCTCCGGGCGGCCGCTGGACCGATTTGACCGCGTCCCGGAGCGCATCGCGTCGCTCGGGGTGTTCGTCTTCGGCCAGAGGCGCCTGCTCCAGGACATCGGCCCCGGGCTGGCGCATGCGTTCATCTTCTGGGGCTTCCTCGTCCTGCTCGCGACGACGGGCAACTACCTGACGAACGGCCTGCTGGAGGCGATCGTCGGCTGGCCGCTCGGCGGGCTGCTGTGGAACGTCACCATCGCCTTCGCCAACCTCTTCGTCGCGCTGGTGCTCGCCGCGGTCATCTACTACGCCGCTCGCCGGATCGTGGTGCGTCCGACGCGGCTCGCCCTGACGCGCGACGCCTTCGTGATCCTGGCCCTCATCTTCGGGATCGTGCTCACCGAGTGGGTCGGCGATGCGCTCGCCTACGTCGTCGAGCCCGGGGACCCCTCGCGCTCGTGGGCGCTGCTTGCGGGGCCACTCAGCCTGCCGCTCGAGGCAATCGGCCCGCAGGCGGCGAGCGTCGGCTTCGGCGTCCTGGCCTGGTCGCACATCCTTCTCGTCCTCGGGTTCGGCGCGTACCTGCCGTACAGCAAGCACCTCCACATCATCACCAGCGAGCCGAACGTCTACTTCCGCAACCTCGAGCCGCGGGGCGCGCTGCGCAAGATGGACCTCGAGGCCGAGCCGGAGGAGGGGGAGGAGCTGCCGGTCTTCGGCGCGAAGGGCCTCAAGGACCTCACCTGGCGGCACCTCGCCGATGGGCTGGCGTGTACCGAATGCGGTCGCTGCATGGAGTTCTGCCCCGCCAGCATGACCGGCAAGACGCTATCGCCGAAGCACCTCATGGAGGGGCTGCGCGACCAGATCGTGGCGGCGGAGACGGCCCTGGCGGCTGCGGCGAGCGCCCAGCGCGCATGGAAGGGCGGGGCGAGCGGTGGAGCGGCGGCGTCGGAGGATGCGCTCGGCCTGGCGCAGGCGCGGGCGACGGAGGCGCTGAGCCTGCCGCTGATGGACAACGCCATCCCGGAGGAGGCCGTCTGGCAGTGCACGACGTGCGGGTGGTGCGTGGAAGGCTGCCCGGTGCTCATCGAGCACGTCGACACCATTGTCGAGATCCGCCGCAATGCGGTGCTGGAGGAGAGCCGCTTCCCGAAGGAGCTCAACGCGGCGTTCCGAAACATGGAGAACGCGGGTAACCCGTGGGGCCAGCCGAAGTCGGCCCGCCTCGACTGGGCGAAGGATCTCGATCTGGACGTGCTCGGCGGCACGGATCGCCGGCTCGCTCCGCCCGGCATCCGCTCGACTGACCGGCCCTGGCGCACCATCCACTCGAGCGTGCCGATGCAGGACGCGCTCGCCGGTCGGGTCCTCTTCTGGGTCGGCTGCGCGGGCGCCTTCGACGACCGCAACCGCAAGGTCGTGCGGGCGATGGCCCAGCTCCTCAAGCAGGCCCAGGTGCCCTTCGCGGTGCTTGGCGCGCAGGAGACGTGCACCGGCGATCCCGCCCGACGCGCGGGGAACGAGTACCTCTACCAGATGCTGGCCGAGGAGAACGTGGCGACGCTCAGCGCAGCGCACGCCGAGCACGGCATCGGCACGATCGTCGCGACCTGCCCGCACTGCTTCAACACCATCCGCAACGAGTACCCGCAGTTCGGCCTCATCGGCATCGAGGTGATCCATCACACGCAGCTGCTCGACAGGCTCGTGTCCGAGGGACGGCTGGTGCCGTCGGAGCACCACGAAGCGGTGGTGGCCTACCACGATGCCTGCTACCTCGGCCGATACAACGAAGTCTACGACGAGGGGCGACGCGTGGTGGAGGCCGTACCGGGGCAGACCGTCGTGGAGATGGACCTCAACCATCGCAAGGGGATGTGCTGCGGCGCCGGTGGCGCGCGCATGTGGATGGAGGAGCGCGAGGGCAGTCGGATCAACCACCGGCGCGTCGAGCAGGCGCTCGAGAAGTCACCCGATGCGATCGCGACCGCCTGCCCGTTCTGCCTGATCATGCTTCGCGACGGCACGACCGACCTCGGACGCACGGACGTCGCGGTGAAGGACGTCGCCGAGCTGCTCGCCGACGCGACCGGAGCGTGGAGTCGCGACGTCGGCGCCCCGGCGCCGGAAGCCGCCGACTGATCCCTCGCCGGAGGTTGACCCGCCACCGCGAGGCCGGTACCGTCCCACAGGTGACGCCCGGCATCGTCCGCCCTCGCACGGGGGTGTAGGCATGCTCGAACGTGCCGCGAGGCCGCTCCGCGGCCTCGGAAACGGCACCGCATCCGTGATGGGCGCGTTCTTCCGCGTCCTGCGGCTCCCCGGCCGCCTGCTCCAGGACTTCCTGAACGGCACGTGGCTCGGCCACTCACTCCACGCGGTGCTCGTGGACGTGGTCGTGGGCGCCGCGACGGCCGCCGTGCTGCTCGACGTTTTGCGCGTCTTCTTCGGCGTCGACGGGCTTGCCGAGGCGACGACATGGGTCGTGGGACTGGCGTGGCTGTCCGGCGTCGGCAGCATCGTCACCGGCCTCACCGACTTCAAGGACACGAGCCCGAACACCTCGACGCGCGACGTGGCGATTCTCCACGGCGTGATCAACTTCGTGGGCAACGGTGCCTTCGCCTTCTCGTTGACGCAGCGCATGGAGGGCGAGCACGACACCGCCTTCTGGGTCCTCCTCGCCGGCTATGTCCTGATCAGCGCCGGTTCGTACATCGGCGGCCACGTGGTCTTCAAGCATGGCTACGCGGTGAACCACAACGCGCACGCTCGTGGCAAGCGCGCGACCGAGTTCACTCCGGTCATGGCGGCGGCAGAGCTGGTCGACGGCCAGCCGACGAAGACGATGTTCGGCTCGACCGCGGTGATGCTCGTCCGTCGCGGCGACGTGGTGCACGCGCTGAAGGAGACCTGCTCGCACCTGGGCGGGCCGCTGTCGCAGGGGGAGCTCGACGGCGACACGATCACCTGCCCGTGGCATTTCTCGACGTTCCGGCTCGGCGACGGCTCGGTGGTCCACGGGCCGGCGACGTCCCGGCAGCCGCGCTACACGGCGCGCATCACCGACGGCCAGGTGGAGCTCCAGGGTCCGCACGACTGACATCGGTCCCTACCATCCGCTGACGTCTCGGTCGCCGCGCCTCCGCCGTTAGTACCATCGCCCACCCCACCTGAACGCCCTAGCGTTGACACGCGTCAACCATCCGTGAGGTCGTGTGCTGCCCGCTACCGTCTGGAGCTGGCCTGCGTGGTACGTCGTTGCGCTAGTCGCGTTCGGCGCGCTCCTCGCTGTCATCGCGGCGCACGACGCCCGCACTCGCCGCATCCCGAACGCGCTCGTCTACCCCGGCATAACAGCAGCCGTCGTGCTCGCGTTCCTGCACCCCGGCGCACCATGGTGGACGTTCCTTCTGTCCGGCCTCGTCGCGGGCCTGGCGGTTGGAAGCATTGCCGCCTTCACCGGCGGAATGGGATTCGGTGACGCCAAGCTCGCTGCGCTGATCGGCCTTCTCCTCGGGTGGCCGGCGACGCTGGTCGGGCTCTTCGCCGCGTTCGCCGTCGGTGCAACCGCCGGAGTCGCCCTGATCGCGGCCGGCGTTGTCCGCCGCCGTGATCCGATTCCGTTCGCGCCCGCGCTGGCCGTGGGCGCGGCAATCGGCCTCGTTGCGGGACCGACCGTCGCGGGTTGGCTGTGGCCCGGACTCGGCATCGCGGGCGTCCGTTGACGACCGCGATGCCGTCCGAAACCATGCCGGATCTGCCGCCGCCTGCGCAACTGCACGGCCCGCGCATCGGCGACCTCCTGCTCGCCGGCGGGCTCGTCAGCCAGGAACAGCTCGATCACGCCGTTGCCGAGCAGACCGTCCGACGCCGTCGCCTCGGCGAGATCCTTCGAGAGGACGGCGTCATCGACGACGCGGTGCTGGCGGCGGCTCTGGCCGTGCAGCTGGACGTGCCACTCGTCGACCTGCGAGAGCGGACGAGCGACGACGAGGCGCTGGCGCTGCTCGGCGAGGACGATGCGCGCCGTCTCGTGGTACTGCCGCTCACCGCGGATGCCACGACGCTCACGTTCGCCACCGAGGACCCCGGCGACCATGCGCTGGTCGACGAGGTCGCGCGCCTCACGCACCGCGCCGCAACGCCCCTCCTCGCGCTGCGCTCCGAGATCGAGAACGCCATAGCACAGCGCTACCGAGTCACCGGCCGCATCGCGGCGCAGGTATCGGCCTTCTCGACGCAGCACGTGGCGGTGCCGGCACCCCAGGCGCGGTCGCGCGCCGGCGCTCTCGATGAGCTGCGCGGCGCGCCCGTCATCCAGATTGTCAACCTGCTCGTCACGCAGGCGCTCCGCGACCGCGCCAGCGACCTCCACATCGAGCCGCAGGCGCGCGGCGTGCGCATCCGCGCGCGCATCGATGGCGTGCTCCGCGACGTTGGCGATCTCCCAGCCGACATCGGTCCCGGCCTCGTCAGCCGGATCAAGATCCTCGCGGACCTGAACATCGTCGAGAAGCAGCGCGCGCAGGACGGCCAGATCACAATGGAGATCGAGGGCCGCCCGGTGGACATCCGCGTCGCGACGATGCGGACGCTGTGGGGCGAGAAGGTCGTGCTTCGTCTCCTCGATCGGTCGGCCAGCTTTCGGCGGCTCGACCAGCTCGGGTTCCCGGCGGCGGTCTATCCGCGCTACCGGGCGATGCTCGACGCCCCATTCGGGATGATCGTCGTGTCGGGACCGACCGGGAGCGGCAAGACGACGACGCTCTACGCATCGATCAACGACCTTGATCGGGTCTCGCTGAACGTCACGACGATCGAGGACCCGATCGAATACACCTTCGAGGACGGCAACCAGACGCAGGTGAACGCTCCCGCGGGGATCACCTTTGCCTCCGGCCTGCGCGCCATCCTGCGGCAGGACCCTGACGTCGTGCTCGTCGGCGAGATGCGCGACCGCGACACCGTCGAGATCGCCGTGCAGGCGGCGCTCACCGGCCACCTCGTGCTGTCGTCGCTGCACGGGACCGACGCGGCGGGCGCGCTCCTCCGCGTGCTCGAGATGGGGATCGAACCGTTTCTGGTCGCCGCGAGCGTCACCGGCATCGTCGCACAACGCCTGATGCGCAGGGTGTGCGTGCACTGCCGGATTGAGGTCGAAATCAGCCAGGCCGAGCGCGATCTCTTCACCGCGGCTGGGCTGACCGCGCCGGCCAACGCCCAGCTCGGGCGGGGCTGCACGTACTGCGCGGGCACGGGCTTCCTCGACCGGATCGCGACCTACGAGCTCCTGCGGGTCACCCCCGACATGCGCCGCCTGATCGCGCGCGGCGGGGGGTACGACGAGGTCCGCGCGCAGGCAGTCACCGACGGCATGGTGCCGATGCGTGCCGATGCGCTCGAGAAGGCCGCGAGCGGCCTCACGACGATCGCGGAGGCCGTGCGCAGCGTGGTGGCCGCATGATTCGCCTGAGAGGCGCTCGGGCGGCCGCGCTGCCGTCGGCGGCGACGGACAGCTGGCTCGAGCGCGTTTCGCGGCGGATGTCGTCGATCAACCGGACCGAGCTCCTCATTTTCAGCAAGCAGATGGCGACCTTTATTCGCGCCGGCGTGCCGATCCTCGACGGGATCCGCGTGGTGCGCGAGCAGGCAGACTCGAAGCTCTTCCGCTGGGCGCTCGACGGGGTGGCGCAGGCACTCGAGGAGGGGGAGGCTCTGTCGATCGCGCTGTCGCGCCACCCGCGTGTGTTCTCACGGCTGTACGTCGACATGATCGTCGCGGCGGAGGCGTCCGGCGAGATCGACAGCATCCTCGACCAGCTCGCGCGGCACCTCGAGCGCGGCGACTCCACGAGCCGCAAGATCCGCCAGGCGATGCTCTACCCGTCGATCGTCGTGGGGCTGGCGCTCGTGGTGGTCTTCGTCCTGATCACGTTCGTGCTGCCCTCGTTCGCGCGCCTGTTCGCGGACTTCGACGCCGACCTCCCCCTGCCAACTCAGGTGCTGCTGGGCCTGGGGTCACTCGGTGAGCGGTACGGCCTCCTTGCCGGCGCCGTCCTCCTCGCGACGGTGCTGCTGCTCTGGCTCTGGCGCGACACGCGACCGCTGCGCAGCATTCGCCATCGGCTGGTCCTTCGGCTCCCGCTCGTCGGTCGCCTTGTGCAGCTCGGAATCGGAAGCCGATTCGCCCGGATGCTCGGCATCCTGCTCCGCGCGGGTGTCCCCATCACCGACGCCCTCGACATCGCGACCGCCGGCACGGGCAACGACGTCTATCGGCGCAGGCTCCTTCCGGTGCGCGATGCGCTGTTCGCCGGCGAACAGCTGAGCGGACCGCTCGCACGCACCGGGCTGTTCGGCGCCCTGCTGCTGCAGATGGTGAAGGTCGGCGAAGCGACGGGGACGCTGGAACGCTACCTCGACGACGCGGCCAACTTCATGGACGACGACCTCGACTATCGGACTGGTCAGATGGTGACCCTGATCGAGCCGGCGATGATCGTGGTCGTTGCGCTGATGGTCGGGTTCGTGGCCCTGTCGGTCGTCACGCCGATGTACGGCATCCTGTCGGAGATCCGATGACGTCGACCGGGAAGCATCCCTCGCGCGCCTTGCGCGGACTCCTCCTGCGCGTCTTGCGTGACGAGAGTGGCGGATCGCTCGTCGAGGCCCTGGTCGCGAGCGTGCTCCTGGGAGTCGCTCTCATCGTGCTGATGGGGAGCCTGTCCACCCTCGCCCTGGCCAGCCGCCGCGCCGAGGAGGTCGCGACGAGCCAGGCGGTCATGCGTGCACAGGCCGCGCGGATCACGGCGGCCCCATACCAGGCGGCGGGCAACTACGGCGCGTATTACGAGCCGATGCCCGCCGGCCTTGCCCGGACGGTCACGACGACGTGGTGGGACGGCGTCACCCCGTGGTCCACGACGGCGAGCACCACTGGTCTGCAGCGCATCACGCTGACCATCACGTACGCCGGCAGCGTCAGCTCGCGTGTCGAGATCGTGAAGGCCGACCGATGATCGGGTGCGCCGTCGCGCGGGCGGTGTCGCGCTGGAGGTCCGCCGCCGCCGACGAGCGCGGTGCGAGCCTCCCGGAGCTGCTCGTCGGCGTGCTTGTGTCGGCGATCGTGATGGGCGGGATCACCTCGATCGTGTTCACCGCCAACGACCTTCATCGGCGCGCGGCCGACCGCAGCCGGATTGCCGCCGAGCTGTCAATCGCAAGCCTCACCATCGATCGGGATGGCGCGATGGCGTCCGCGACCGCCCCGGCCCTCGCCCAGACCAGCGCGACGAGCTGCGCGGCGACGATCGACCTCGGATATCTCGAGGCCGGCGCGAGCGTCCGCTACCGCACCGTCGCCGCGGCCGCGCCGGACGGCCCGCTCGTCCTCGAGCGCGTCAGCGGGATCGGCACGCGCATCGTGGCCCGCAACGTCACGAGCTGCACGTGGCAGACCGTGCGAGACACCGGTGGCCGCTGGTCGCTGCGCGTGGATCTCGCGCTGGGCGGCCCCGGGGGCGAGGCGGCCACGCAGACGATACGCGCCGCTCCCCGGCTGTGGTGACTCGCGTCGCGCTGCTCCGACGCGTCCACCGCGACGAGAGCGGGCAGTCGCTGGTCGTCGTCCTCTCGCTCGTGATGTTCCTGGGACTGATCGGGAGCGCCCTAGCGATGCAGGCATCGGTGGCGCTGCGCACAACTGCGGCGGGGCGTGATCAGGCCGGCGCCCTGTACGCGGCCGACGGCGGCGCGGAGCTCGGGATCTGGTGGCAGCGACAGGGGAGCACGGCGAATCCACCATCGATCACCCTCAACGGGACGGCAGTCACGACCACGGTGGCGAGCGCGGGGGGCGCGGCGCCCACCGGCGCCGGCTGGCTGTACTCGGGCTTCAACGGGCGCAGCTGGTCGTCCTCGAGCGAGCCCGGCCCGGCGGGGAGCGGGGCCCGTTGGTCACCCCACCCGACCGTCCCACAGGGAGCCCGCGTCGCGACGCCGGTCGTCGCGAACGATGGCTACGTCTACGTGGGCGGCAGCGACGGCCTGTATGCCTTCACGCCGTCGGGACTGCTCGCCTGGAGCCTACCTTCCGCGACGCAGGTCCCCGCGGTCGGAGCGTTCGTCGCGAGCCCCGCGCTGCTCACCACGGGGACGGGGGCCCGGATGATCGTGGCCGCCAGAGGCGAGCTACATCGTCCTGGACGTCTCAGCGAATGATG